>NZ_JAILQF010000226.1 GCF_024699075.1 Butyrivibrio sp. | reverse complement strand
ATAACTGCCATCTCTATAAGAGTTGTCTTATAAGCGCCAAGTGTAAGAAGTGTTGTAAAAGCCATGCTGTGTGAATTACCGGAATCTCCCGATACTGCTGAAAGCCAGCTAAGCATTGACAAGTATGCATCTATTCCGTACATGGAAACTGCAATTATAAGTGGCACCAACACTCCTGTAACATATCCAAGGATACATATAAGAGTCTTACGTACTGTGTTACCAGCTTTATCCTTATTAAGAAATCCTGCAAACCAAAGGATCAGAATAAATGATGCCTCAAGTACATTTGGAAGTCTTACAAGAACATTAGCTCCAAGCATAAGGCCAGCAAAGAACAAAAGTATATTCTGCTTTCGTCCTTCATAGGTCATAATACCGCCAAGAAGGAAAAGAAGACCAAGTGTCATAAAAAGGTAGGTCATATAATTATATAGGATCACATATGGACACCAACTAAGACTTATAGCGATCCATTCACCTATAAAGATCATCCAGCCAGGTATTACAGTCTTTAAAGCATAATAGACTATTAAAGCAATTGCTACTACAAATAATGTAGTATATATCTTCATACCAAGCATTGTACCTGCCCCGGGAAGAAAGGTAAGAAGATGCCCCACAAGGCTAGGAATGAATATGGAAAGCTTCCAGTCCATATCCATAAGGTCAAAATACTGGTAATTGCCAAGACTATATGTCACATCGCTTATATCAATTCCCTGATTTATTGCAACAAATGGATACAGCACAAGTAAGACCGGAAATATTATAAGTTCCGATATGTTCTGAAATTTTTTAAATTTCTTTTTAAGAAATCCAAATACGCTCATATAACCTGCCAATCCTAATTTTTAACTGTCTTCTTATGTGTATAGAAATAGTATACCAATATTATAAGCAGTGATAAAAGGCTTATGATAAGTCCCAAAGTAAGTCCTGGTGTATGATACTTAAGCTCGATAGTATGCTCACCTGAAGATACCGGCACTACCATATACATTATGTCAGCCTGAACAAGGTCTGTCTTTACTCCATCAACATACGCTGTCCATCCATTTGTATATGGAATACTTAAAAGGATGAGACTATCATGGGTCAGATCAACTTTTCCTGTTACGGTATTAGTTGCATATGACTCTGAGCTAAGGTTAAGATCTGTATCTGTCATAGGTTCAGACAGATGCTCCATCATCTCGGCTGCTGCCATATCCATAGGCTGACATACAATACTTATATTGTCAAAAGAATATGTGCCATCAAGAGGCAGTGTAAGCTTAATTGAATACGTAGCATCAGCCCGCATTCCCATATTTATAATAAAGTCATGCCAGTTACTGTAGAACTGACTAAGCGGAGTCTGATACATCAAGGTCTTGTTAATATAAGGCTCTCCCTGAGCATCAGATTCATAATAGCCATCAAAGGTAAGAAGGAATCTAGCATTCTCATCATCGCTGCAAACAAGGTTATCAATGCATAGATATGTCTCGCAATTAGGCATTCCCTGGAAATTAAAGGTAACAGTTCCTCCATCTACAGTACTTTCAAAGCCGCTGTCTGTTACTGTAACTCCATCGCTTACGCTTATAGTATACGGAATATCTATTTCTGTATATTCAAGGTCCTGTGATTCATATCCGTAACTAGCAAGCTTTTCCGCATCCTCATCTGATACAACAACTCCCTGAGCTATCATTTCCTGTCTCTGAGCAAGGCTTGCATTCATAAAATCAGATTCTGAAATATAACCTTTATAATTCATTCCTGCAGATAAGGGAAGAACATTTTCAAATACCTTGTAGTTAGTAACTGTAGTCCAGGGTTCCTCTCCCTCAGGTACATCTGTTCTCTCCGAAAATCCAAATGGTACAAACTGAGTATGAGCCTCATTATAAGCTGAGATCGTATAATATCTCACGTTGGCAAGAGTATTGAGTATGAATCTCTCATCAAGGCCCTGATAACCGAAAGTAAACTGTTCCTTGACACCAAGAAGTGTCAGGAAATTTGAAATGTTACCATTTGCAAGGCTGAAATAAAAGTCTGTAGATGATACTCCGTCAAGGATTCCACCATTCCAGACAAGATCATATCCAGAGTATCTGTACAGGGAGTCACTTGCATCATCAAGGCTTGCTGCCTTCTCTACTGCAAGTACTTCATCATCCATTATCTGCTTTTCATATTCCTCAGCATTCATCTTGTCCATGAAGTCTGAAGAAAAGTTACCCTTTTCAGCATCATATCCGTAGTAGATATTAACGCATACAGATGAGACCACAAGTATCATTGTGGCTATACCTGCTATGATCCTGCTAAAGGTTCTGACATTTGAATTTATTCTGTCTGAAGATACTTTAGCTGAATCTTTTGTATTAATGCCTTTAGTATCAACAGTTTTGGCATTGCTTACTTCTGTATCACCAGCTTTAGCATTACTTACTTCTGTATCAGCAGCTTTAGCATTACTTGCTTTTGTATCTTCAAATTTGGCATTACTTGCTTTTGTTTCAATCAGTTTTCTGATAAGAGAATTCGCAAAGACAAGGAGTGCAAATATAAGAAGAATATTAACAGACCATCTTGCATTATCTCTTGGATTTATATCCTCTCCATTAAGAAGGTGAAGCCCTTTCATAAGGAACGCATATCCAAAGCATAAAGCTGTAAATACAGCTGCCCTTATTACAGACAGATTTACAAGTTCTTCAAAAAGAACAACAAGTATATAGCAAGCTACTATGATAACTGCAAAGGTCCATCTGTTGATCATATAGGAGAATCCGTTAAGTCCCCATCCGCAAACAGGTATTATAAGACCAAGTGCTGTAAGTATCGTTACGAATTTAAGTCTCTTATGTCCCTTTACACAGAATAAAAGAATAACCGACGCTATGACAGGAGAAGCAAGACCTACCTGCGTATCATATAGAGGATGATCTACAAAAGTTATAAGATTCCTTAATAGTCTTACATAATATCTTGGTTCATATAATGTATATACCGCAAAATCAAGTCCTGACCTTGGATTCTGAATAAAAGATATAACTATTGGAAGGAATATTATTGCAGCAAGTCCTATTCCAAGAATTGTATAAACTGCAAATGGAAGTATACCAAAAATATAATTTTTTAGACTTGATAATAATGCAGCACCTGTGCCATTATTCTTAACTTCATCAGAAGCTTTAAAATACTTAAGACCTCTTACGATGATATATAGCGCAGTAAATATCATCATCATGTAGAAGAAATAGAAGTTACTGATACCTCCTACAAATACTGCAAATATATAAAGCCAGGGTCTCTTTTCACATAATATCTTCTCAATTCCAAGAAGGATAAGTGGGAAGATTACAAGCGGTATGATAAAGTATGGGTGCCAGCGGCCAAGATATAAGGTCACTTCGCTAAAGTCATATGCTATAGCTGCACCAAGAAGTACAAAAAGGCTGATACCATCTGCCTTATCAGAATCTAAATGTCCGGAATATCTAAGTCCCCATCTGTCATGAACTGCCCTGTAATAGCAGTACATTGCAAAGAAGATTCCTCCAAGAAAAGGCCTTAAAAGAAGAAGAAAGTGATACAGGTATATGATATTGCCTCTTGAGAAGAATACGGACAAAAGTGTAAGCGGGTCACCTATACAGTAATACGATAAAGTTGTAATAACATCGGCTCCGTATCCTATGCCGAAAGTCCAGGTCTTAAGTCCCTGCCCCTGAAAGATACTCTTTATACTATCCCTTAGCCACTGAGAATAATAGGTAAGAGCACGGATATGCTGATACCAGCCATCATAATGATATACCATGCTCTTATTCTGTGAATCAAAGTAATAATATATAAGAGCCGTGATTGCCAGATATATTATTGTATAGAGTATAAAAAATGATCCGATCTTTTTAAAAGAAGATTTCTTATTCATGCACCAATCCCGTTCTTTCCTTATCCACTGCCAGCTCACCATCTATCTTCCTAAGCCATTTTGAAAGCTTTGTGCCGGCGCAGATTCTTTGAACAAACTCAAATATCTGGAATCGTATAAAGTCTACAAATACGCAGCAGGCAAAAAGGACCACTACGCACTTAAGCATATGAAATAGCATTCCGCCTACGCTTTCCGGAATAGCACCTATAACGCTGAGCCCTGAAAGCCAGGTAACCCATCTGTCTCTGACTTCAATATGCTCATGAAGAAGGTATACACCAAAGCTAAATGGAGCAAGTACTCTCATTACTTTGGTAAAAGAACTCTCTCCTGCTTTCATATATCTGAACATGGAGAAGAGTCCAAGCGCTCCTGTGAGACACAGAATGAAATTATAATGCGCAGGAACTGTAGCATAATAGTTGAATCTTCCAGTAGAAAGATTTATATGATGGAAAACAACAGATACTACAAAATTGCCGAGGCCTGAAATGATAAATAAAAGTGCGCTCGTACCAAAGCCAGTAAGTATCCTTACGTTGTATTTCCTGATATAAGCAGCTATAAGATAGAGGCATATATACCAGTCAAGGTTGTAGCCGTACATATCTGTCGGGAAATTAACAGGGATAATGCTCTTGATGATACAGAACCATATAAGAAGTCCTATGATGGTGTACTTGATCTGCTTTCTTGTCATGTACTGTACGCCCTTATTAAGGACAGGTGCTATCACATATAAAAGGATATATGCTGTTGCAAAGGAATAATGCTCAGATGATATTGGAAAAAGATACTGAGTTGTCTTATATATCCTGTCAGTTTCAGCTACATTTACCGTATCAACCATCTGCATTACGATAGTGACAAGAAGTGTATAAAAATATACTTCTGCAAGAAGCTGCAGTATTCTTGTAAGCTTAAAGGCTGACTTTGAAAGAAAGTATCCGCTTATAAGGATCCACACGTTAACAGCTACCACGCAGAAGGACTCTATGAACTGGCCCGTTATCTGTCTGGCTGTTGGCGCATATCCTATCTCCAAAAGGCTACCTGTCTGGCTTAGATAATGAAGTATCAAAACCATAACTATAGCTATAACTCTTAGTATTTCAAAATTCGCCTGCCTCTTTTTGTACTCCATAATTGTCTCCATTTTGATCAGTTTAGAAACTGCCAATATCCCCCAAGCTTTAATCTTAGAATCTATAAGTCTTTCGCCTGATTCTTGTATCAGCGCTCCCTAACAGCCTTACCGCCTTCAATTCTGTATACCATATCGCACTTCTCAATAGTCTGAAGTCTGTGTGCAATGATGATAAGCGTCTTACGTCCATGAAGCGAATTGATTGAATCCATGATCGCCTTTTCTGTCTCTCCGTCAAGAGCAGATGTAGCTTCATCAAGTACCAGTACTTCAGGATCTTCAAACAAGGCTCTTGCTATACCGATTCTCTGACGCTGTCCGCCTGAAAGTCTGATACCTCTTTCACCTATTGTGGTATCAAGCCCTTCCGGAAGGCTTCTTACATATTCATCAAGGCTTGCTTCCTTTAAAGCCTGCCATACCTTGGCATCATCTATATCTTCATCCTTAATACCAAAAGCAACATTTTTTCTTATAGTAGAATCTATCATGAAGATTGTCTGTGGAATATAGCCTATATTCTTGAGCCAGCCCTGATAGTTATCTCTTGTATTAACTCCGTCTGCAAGTACGTCACCTGATTCTATATTAAGAAGGCCGAGCATTACATCGACAATAGTAGTCTTACCTGCTCCTGATGATCCGACGATACCAACTGATTTACCTACAGGTATGGTCATCTCGGCACCATCTAAGACATAGTTATCAGAATTAGGATATTTGTATTTGATATTCTTGAGCTCTATAAGGTTCTTAACAGGCATCTTCACAGCATCTCTTGATCTTGCATATGCAGTAGGATCATATTTTATGCTTGTATCATGAATCTCGTTTTGAAGATTATTGTATACGTTGTCTATAAAGGGCTCAAAATAAGCGATTGATGTCTGATAGTTATTGATACGGTTAGCACTTGGAAGAAGTCTGCTTGCAGCCATTGCAAGGACAGTAAGTCTTGGAACAAGGTCTACCATTGATGTTCCTGACATCATGACTATAAGAATATATCCGATCATACCGCATATAGATACAGTCTCTATAAGAAGTCTTGGAGTTGCAGTAAAGAGGTTGTACCTCTGAACAGCCTTAACATATCCGTCTCCGCACTTGGAATATTCATCTATAAAGTAGCCTTCTTTGGATGCTATCTTGATCTCTTTGATACCCATTACAGATTCTGATATCCACTTGAAAAGGCCGCTATAGAAGTTCTGATTCTCTTCACCTGACCTCTTCATAACAGGCTTTATGAAATACTTGATAACAAGAAGTGTTACTACAAGTATTGATGCTATAAATGCGGTCATTGCTGCATCCTGTACGAAAAGTATAACAACAAGACATACAAATACGATAGCTTCACTTATAAGCTGCAGCACATTAAGAATAAGTCCATACATGTTGATAACGTCAGAGGTGATCATTCTCTGAATGACTGCAGTATCTGCATTAAGATAATACTCATAAGGGCGATTTATAAAATTGACCATCATCCTCTGTGAAGTCGAGAACTGATTGGTATATACAAAGCGGAGCTGTACCTTGTTAAGGAAAAAGAGGAATATGTTCTTAACAATAAATACAACTATAAGAAGTGCCAGTATAGCTGATGCAAAATGAATCGGATCACTAAATCCAAGGCCG
>NZ_JAILQF010000222.1 GCF_024699075.1 Butyrivibrio sp. | reverse complement strand
ACTTTTACATTGTCCGCCTTGCCAAAATTGTTCTTGCATGCGGTCATGAGAGAATTCTCAATTGCATCAAAAAGGCTTTCCTTACTGATATTCTTCTCTTTCTCCAATGCATCAAGTGCTTCCATAAGTTCTTTACTCATGTCTTTTCCTCTTCTTCCTTTCTGCGTTTTCACGCATCACCATTAAAAATCCAGTGACAGTCTAATGACTGAAATATCTTTTCTTGAAAAAATCTTATCTATATCCTGAATGGTTATAGTTACTGTATCGGCATCATATGCTTTAAGGACGCCGGTAAATTCCTTACAGCCATCCACAGGCTTATATGTCTTTAAATCTACATCAAGGCCCAGACTGTTCTCAAAATGTCTGTCCTTTTTGAGCTGTCTTCCAAGCCCCGGGCTTGAAACCTCTAATGTGTAAGCATCTTCAATAAAATCATCCGCATCAAGTGCATCTGACAGATCATGGCTTACATCAACGCAGTCTCCAATGTTTACTCCGCCTTCCTTGTCAATATAAGCTCGCAGATACCAGTCACCTGCTTCCTTGACATATTCAACATCATAAACTGTTGTGCCGTGCTTTTGTGCAATCGGAACAAGTATCTCTTCCGTCTTGCGTTCAATATCTTCTTTTCTCGACATATGCCACCTTTCACATAATACTTTTATTGCAAGTTTTTACTTGCAGGGCTTGTGCAACAAAAAAGTGGACTCGCGAAAGTCCACTCCAAAACCACATAATTACTTTATAACCATACCACTAATATGCAAAAACGTCAAGTTTTCGACGGGCAGGCTACCAGCGCCTTGAAATAAAGATCTAAAGACCAGTATCTAAGGCAAAAAATATACCGCAAATTTCAATCTGCGGTAACTTTCGGGTTGGGCTGTTCATATACCGCTTCAGCGGTTAATAACAGTCAGTAGCTCGTATCGGAATCGAACCGGTGATTCTGCCGTGAGAGGGCAGCGTCTTAGCCTCTTGACCAACGAGCCATATTAAGTCGGTGCACCTGACCGACTTGAATAAGATACCATGATATTTTTAATAATGCAAGTGTTATTTTGATTTTTTTATAATTTTTTATTTTGCTCTGCGCATTGCTACTGTTTCCTGAAGCGATGCAATCTTGTCAGCAGCACATACAAGTACAGCTTCTCTGGACTTTGGAGGATGGAAAAATGTCAGTGGCCACATATGACTTCTGATTATCTGTGCCTCTTTGTCTGTAAGATTAAAATCTCTCTTTGCATTCTCCATAGCTGACTGCGGATGTGTAAAGCCGTGAAGATGAAAGAACTGGTGAACCAGTTTTAAAGGATAAAACCAGTTCTCAGGTGCCTTTTTGAGCACATAATCTTTATGCCAGTCATATAGAAAATAATCATGAAGAAAAGCCCCTCTTATAAGCTCCTTTTCATTAGACTTAACCTTTAATGCATTATTAAGCAAATACGAAAGTCTTGCTACTCTCATGCAGTGATCATAAGTTGTGATACGGCCATGCTGTATAAAATTCTTCATCTGCTGCGATCTCACATCTTCAGCAAGTTCACTTACGAGTAATCTGAAATGTTTTTCTCTCTCAAATCTGGTCATAAATACTAATAATTCCTATTCCGAATCCTCTGACTGCTTTTCATGTCGTTCAGGCAGATTCTTCTTAATCTTAGAACCAATACTTTCCAAATAATTCTTTATACTTGCTGCCGAAAACGATCTGGACTGCGATGTATATTTCTTAATTGAATACAATGCATATTTCTGTCTTTCAGTAAGCTTTGACGTAAATGATGCATATTTTTCACGTATTTCGCCAGGCATTTCATGAATAGCTTTAATATTTTCTTCTATCTTATTATTAAAACCAACTTCAAAATTGTCAAGCTTTTGTGTAAGGTCAATAAGTGACTGCACTGTAAGAGCTGTATCTGCTGCTAAAACTCCCATAAAGAACAGTGCAAGTATTTCTGCAAATACAGGCTGCATCTGTCCTTTTACAGATTCTGCAACAGGAAGTATGAATTTGACTACTATTATTCCGGCAATTCCAAATCCCATAGTAGCAGGAAGGCATATTCTTCCGTTTATGTTAAACGGAGTGTTTGAATAGTCCCACCACATGGCGTTAAATCTTTTTTCAAGTATATAACTTGTTGCATATTCAAGTATCGCGCTTCCAAAAGCACATATTACAAATATTTCCCATATAGGAGTTTCGCCTTCCAGAGTCAGATTGAAATTACCAAATATTATCGAACAGCTGATCGCTCCAACTCCATAAATAGGACATACAGGGCCGTAAAGAAATCCTCTGTTACTCCAGTGTTTTGATTTAATACTGCAATATGTACATTCATATATCCAGCCTAAAAAGCTGTAGATTACAAATTCCACAAAATACTTTGCAATAATCATCTCAAGCCTCTATCCCGCTTTTATATTTGTACTGATATCGGTACCCAAAAGAAATGACTTAGTTCATAAAATCAAACAGCGATATCTGATTAGACTCCGGAAGATCTCCAAGAAGTCCTATTTCTGCCATTGCATCTACTACCTTCTGAGGACATTTGGTTCTTTCTTTAAAGTCATCCTTAGAAAGGAAAGGTCCATCTTTAGCAGCTTCCACAACGGCATCCGCAGCTTTTTCACCCATACCGTCAAATGCTTTCAGTGAAGGCATTATCTTATTTCCTACGACCTGGAAAAGACGTGATTTGGCCTTAAATATATCTATAGGCTCAAATTCTATGCCTCTTTCATACATTTCTTCTACAAGTCTCATGTCGTAGTACTCAGCTTCTTCTACTGGAGACATCTTCTCTTTATTTTTAAGTTCCTGCATTCTTCCGTGAAGATGGTTCTCTCCCTGACACATATCAAGATATGAAAAGGCCTTGGCTCTTATTGAGAACCATGCAGCATAAAATGCCTGAGGACAATAAACCTTAAAATAAGCTATTCTCCAGGCCATCATAACGTATGCAGCAGCGTGAGCTTTAGGGAACATGTATTTAATAAGTTCGCAGGATCCTATATACCATTCAGGTACATCATGCGCTCTCATGTCCTCTTTGTATTTATCCCACTTAGGCTCTTTGCCTTTGGCAACCTTACCCTTACGGACTGATTCCATGATCTTGAATGAGTCAGAAGGATCAAGTCCCTTCTGGATAAGATAGATCATGATATCATCTCGGCAACAGATAGCTGTATCGATAGTTGCTGTTCCGTTACTGATAAGTACCTGGGCATTACCCTGCCATACATCTGTACCGTGTGACAGACCTGATATTCTTATAAGGTGGCTAAGTGATGTAGGCTTAGCCTCAACAACCATGTTCATGGCAAAATCGGTACCAAATTCCGGTATACCAAGGCAGCCAAGCGGAGTTCCGCCTATCTGATCGGGTGTTATTCCGAGAGATCCTGTATCTTCAAAGAGTTCCATTACAAGAGGATCATCAAAAGGTACATCCTTAGGATCAACACCGGTACAGTCCATGAGGAATCTGATCATGGTAGGATCATCATGCCCGAGAATATCAAGTTTTAAGAGGTTATGATCAATAGAGTGATAATCATAATGGGTTGTGATTGTTGCTGTTGTCTGGTCATTAGCAGGATGCTGAACAGGTGTAAATGTATTAATATCCTCACCAACAGGAAGAACTACGATTCCTCCCGGGTGCTGACCTGTACCTCTTCTTATACCGGTACATCCTGCAACTATTCTATTGATCTCAGCCATTCTCTTTGGAACACCGATCTCGTCATAATATTTTTTGACATAACCATAGGCTGTCTTATCAGCAAGAGCAGCAATTGTTCCTGCTCTGAAGGTCTGTCCGTAACCAAAGATAACTTCAGTATACTTATGAGCTTTGGACTGATATTCACCTGAGAAGTTAAGGTCGATATCAGGCTCCTTATCTCCTTTGAATCCAAGGAAGGTTTCAAAAGGGATATCGAATCCGTCTTTAAGGAGCATATGACCGCACTTAGGGCATCTTCTATCAGGCATATCCACTCCGGCTTTACCACTAAATGCCTTTACCTCTTCAGAATCAAAATCGCTGTAATGACAGCGCGGACATATATAGTGAGGAGCAAGAGCATTAACCTCTGTAATACCAGATGTAAATGCAACAAAAGAGCTACCTACAGATCCTCTGGATCCAACAAGGTATCCGTCTTCATTGGACTTCCAAACAAGCTTCTGGGCTATGATATACATAACCGAGTATCCATTCTTGATAATGGAGTTAAGTTCTCTTTTAAGTCTTGCATCAACTATTTCAGGAAGCTCTTCTCCATATATTTCATGTGCCTTGTCATAACAGATCTTTTCAAGTGTCTTATCGGAATCTTCGATTACAGGAGGGCACTTATCAGGGCGAACCGGAGATACCGAGTCGCACATATCCATGATCTTTCTTGTGTTAGTGACACATACTTCAAAGGCCTTGTCATTGCCAAGATAATCAAATTCCGCAAGCATCTCCTGAGTAGTTCTTACATACAAAGGAGCCGGTTCTTCATCATCAAAGCCTCGTCCCGCCTGGATGATAGTCCTGTAAATCTGATCTTCAGGATTCAAAAAGTGAGCATCACAGGTAGCAACAACCGGCTTATGGAACTGCTCGCCAAGTTTTACTATCTTGCGGTTAACTTCGCGAATATCATCATCTGATTCAATACTGTCATATTTTTCCGAATCGACCATGAAATGGTTATTTCCAACAGGCTGTATCTCAAGATAGTCATAGAAATTTACAAGTCTTGCTATTTCTGTTTCCGGTCTGTCTTCTACTACAGCTCCGTACAATTCGCCCGCACAGCATGCTGAACCTATGATAAGACCTTCTCTGTACTGTGAAAGGACAGACTTAGGAATAAGCGGAAATCTTCTGAAATAGTCCAGATGAGATTTACTAACAAGGGTATAAAGATTACACCTTCCAAGAGTGTTCTTTGCAAGGATGATCACATGGTGAGGTCTTAAGTGCTTTATCATTTCAGGAGTTGATTGTCCAAACTCCTGCATCTTAGTAAGATCTGTTACCCCTTTTTCCTCAAGCATTGGAAGGAATTTTAGGAAAATATATGCTGTACACTCAGCATCATCTACAGCTCTGTGATGATGATCAAGTATAACATTAAGGGTTTTAGCTGTAGCATCAAGTGTATGCTTGGCCTGATGAGGGAAGAATACACGTGAAAGCCACATGGTATCTACTGTAGAAAAATCCGCTTCAATTCCAAGTTCTTTACAGTTCTGGTTAATAAAGCTTATATCAAATCCAACGTTATGTCCTACAAGGACTGCATCCTTACAAAATTCTACGAACTTTGGAATAATGACATCACGAGTTGGTGCTCCCATGACCATCTCATCAGTTATGGATGTAAGCTTTTCTATACGGAAAGGAATAGGAACCTGTGGGTTTATGAATTCTGAAAATCTTTCAAGGATCTCACCATTTCTAACCTTAACGGCACCTATCTCTATGATCTTGTTCTTAAGAGGTGAAAAGCCTGTCGTCTCAATATCAAATACAACAAAGGTTGTATCCTTTATATCCTGACCCTTGCCATTTCTGACTATCTCTACAAGGTCATCAACAAGATAACCCTCTACTCCAAGTATAAGTTTGAAAAAATTCTGTCTGTCAGGAACAGGGAGTTCATTTGCTTTAGCATCCTTGCAGGCGCTGCCATACAGATCTTCCCATACATGGTTGGCATCTGTAAGAGCCTGAACTACGCCATGGTCGGTAATAGCTATTCCCGGCATGCCCCACTTGTAGGCCTGCTTTACTATATCACTTACTTCAGATACACCATCCATATCACTCATCTTGGTATGGCAATGAAGTTCGACTCTTTTAACTTCAGCATTATCCTTACGTTTAACAGTAAAGTCATTGATCTTTCTGATACCACCAACTGATCCTATTGTAAGCTCATGATCAAACTTATCGATCATGGTGATACCTTTGACTTTGATAAAGGCACCTGCCTTAAGGTCTTTATTAAGATCACTCAGATCTTCATTCTTTACGAATAGTTTAATAGTTATAGAATCAGTAAAGTCTGTAAGATCGAACATGACAATGGTCTTTTCACCATTTCTTAGAGGTTTTTCCTCATATCTTATAACTTTACCCTGTATTGTGACTTCGCCAATCTCTCCATCTACTTCAGAAAGGCGCATTGCATCATCATCAAAATCCCTTCCGTATATTACGTTAGGATCATCAGACTTTTTCATAGGACCGCCAAAGCCGCCCTTTTTCCAGGTTCCGAATTTCTTACCTCCAAAGCCTGAAGGTGCACGGTTTTGATTGACGCTACCTTCTCCTGCACTTGTCGTTCCGCCCTTGTCATTAGCCATAGCAGCTGCTGCTTCTTCAGCTGCCTGCTGAACGCTTGCATCTACACTATTTGCTTTCTTAGCATCTGCTTGAGACGTACTTTTTGCTTTTGATGCTCCTTTTGAAGCATCCTTATTCTTATCTTCCTGATCTTTGGCTTTCTTTGCTTCAAGCGCTGCTTCAAGTTTTGCTGACATTCTTTCAGATTCTGCACTGTAATCAGGAACCTGAGACTTCTTCTTATCCTTCTTTTCTTCAAAAACTGTATATATTCTGATATTAAGACCGCAGCGTTCATTGATGATCTTGTCCATTATGCGTTCTATCTCAGGTGCCTCCTGAGAAGATGTGACAGAATCTTCAAGGACTATTTCCATTGCATCCAAAGAAGGGTACCTGAAGTCAGCACCCTTTAAAAGTGTATATTCAATTGGATTATAGGTCTTGAATTCCTGCAGAATGCTTTCGCCGTAGATATCCATAAGATTCTGCGGCGTATACTGTGCAGAAAGATGAAAACGCTCGTATATCTTAATGACTATAGATACATTAGGAAAAAGCTGCGTGCGTATCTCTTTTTCAACTTTGAGAATTTCCTGTTTATCTATAAGACAGTCAGAAGAAATATAAATGCGGATAAAATCCTGCTTTCTCGTGGCAGAAACCTTCTCGACCCTGGTTTCCTCCATAAGTTCTTTAGTATGTCCACTGAGTTTTAATTGTGGAAATACGTCAAAAAAAGCTTTGGCCATTTATACTTCTCCCCCATAATCTTCTTAAGGGCACATAGCCCCTTATAGCATTGTCTAAATAACGAATTGCCAAGGAGTATTCTCATCATAAAAGAAAACTCCTTCACAGTCCTATAATTTAAAAAGGCTTATTCGCCCCAATGATCAAGCTCTTCCTTAAGTGCTGCAAGGAGCTGATCTTCAGGCATCTTACGAATTACTTCTCCCTTTTTGATAAGAAGTCCTTCACCTACGCCGCCGGCTACACCTATATCGGCTTCCTTTGCTTCTCCGGGGCCGTTTACTGCACATCCCATTACGGCAACTCTTATGTTAAGAGGATAATGAGAGGCAAGCTCTTCAACCTGATTAGCAAGTCCGATAAGATCTATCTTGGTACGTCCACATGTAGGACATGATACAACATCTATTCCGCCGCCTCTTAAATTAAGCGCTCTTAAGATGAGCTTTGCAGCTTTTATCTCTTCTACAGGATCACCTGAGAGAGAAACTCTTATTGTATCACCGATTCCTTCATTTAAGATGATTCCAAGACCTACTGATGACTTGATACTTCCTGTATATACTGTTCCTGCTTCTGTAATTCCAACATGAAGAGGATAATTTGTCTTTTCTACTAAGAGTTCATGCGCTTTAACAGCAAGCATAACATCTGATGACTTTATGCTTATGACCATATTGTCATAACCGCAGTCTTCTATGATATGTGTCTTATCAAGGGCGCTCTCAACAAGTCCCTGGGGTGTTACACCGTGATATTTTTCAACAAGGTCTTTTTCCAAAGATCCTGAGTTAACACCAACTCTTATAGGAACCTGGCGCTCTCTTGCTGCGCGTACAACTTCTTCTATCTTGTCCTTACCACCAATGTTACCTGGGTTAATACGGATCTTGTCAGCTCCGTTTTCAATTGCTGCAATAGCCATCTTGTAATCAAAGTGAATATCGGCAACGATTGGGATATGAATGCGCTTTTTGATCTCACCTATAGCCTTTGCAGCTTCAAGTGTAGGACATGTACTACGAACTATATCGCATCCTGCTTCTTCAAGTTTAAGTATCTGAGCTACAGTTCCGTCAACATCCTCAGTACGTGTGTTAGTCATAGACTGGATCATAATAGGATTACCGCCACCTATGACCTTATTACCAATTTTAATGACTTTTGTATTATCTCTATATGCCATTACAAATCTCCTTTAAGACAAAAACTAACTTTAAGACAAAAACTAACTTTAAGACAAAAACTAACTTTATAAAATTAAACTCGCAAACGCTTCGCTTTTTGCTCGTTATAAAATCATCTTTATGATGATCATAACAGTTTAAATGTACTACTTTGTAAAGATACCAAATATGTTATAAATAAAACCTGCTTTATAAAGATCAGAACAATTTACTAACATCATGGAACAGTACCACGACCATAAGAGCTATAAGTGCTGCCACTCCAACAAGTTCAATCATTCCTTCATACTTCTCAGGAACAGGCTTTCCTCTTACAACCTCTATAAGAAGGAAGATAAGTCTGCCTCCATCAAGAGCGGGAATCGGTAAGAGATTCATAAGTCCAAGATTTATGGAAAGGAGCATTGCAAGGTTGACCATATTGAGTATAACATCAATTATTCCACCCGTTTCCATAGCTGATTCATAGCTCTCATCAACCATTTCAGCCATTCCTACAGGTCCTGAAAGCTCAACCTTATCTGTTCTGCCCTGTACTAAGAGTCCAAGACTCTTCCAGGTGGATGTCAGATAGTAATTGAACATATATCCTGCATATTTAAAGGTTTCTATACCTGAAACAGTATCATATTCTCCTATATATACACCTATCACATATCTGCTTACGCCTGTTTCTTCATCTTCATAAAGAATAGGAGTTATTGTAGTTGAATAGCTCTGACCATCTCGTTCATAGGTGATCTCTACATCTTCACCGTCTGTAAGATACATATTAAGTGTAACTTCTGCACTCATATGAACTGCATTGCCATTGACACTTGTAATCACATCGCCTTCCTTAAGTCCTGCTTCCTGAGCAGGTGAATTCTCAACAGAGAACCCGCTAACTGTAGGAAAACTCCAATATGTATTAGATACGATGATCATTGCAAGAATAAATCCAAGAATAAAGTTAGCAAAAGGACCTGCTACAACGGTAGCTATTCTGGACCAGACATTTGCTCTTCGAAAGGAAATCTGACCATCTTCGCTATCATCGCGACTTTCCTGGGCTTTTATCTGTTCATCTTCGTAGTTATCCTCATCTTCAGGCTTTGTGACTTCAAGGCCGTCCATCCCATCAAAGATACAGGCTCCTCCAACCGGAAGAAGTCTTATAGAGTACATGGTATCGCCTTTTTTCTTTTGATAAAGGACAGGTCCCATACCTACTGTAAACTCAGTTACTCGTATTCCGTTTGCTTTAGCAATAAGGAAGTGACCACCTTCATGAGACACAACCAGTACACAGAAAATTACTATGAATATTAATAATACTATGATATTCTGCAGCAATACATATCTCCAATCTTATTGTTAGTTACAGGATACAGCTATACATAATATACGGCACTTATGTGAACTTTAATGTACTACATTATATCCTGCAATAATTATTGACGATTTTCAAGGAAACTGTATGTCCAGCTCTCAGCTTCCAGAATTTCTTCGACGGAAGGATTCTCAATCTTTTTATGATTATCCATTGCGGCGGTAATCATATCATATATATCAAGGAAATGAATCTCACGCTTAAGGAACTTCTTAACAGCAAGCTCATTGGCAGCATTAAATACAGTTGGCATGCTTCCGCCTTCCTTTGCAGCTCTTATAGCAAGTGTAAGTCCCTTGAAAACATCAGTTCTTGGAGCTTCAAAAGTCATATCTGCAAGTGCAAAAAGGTCAAGTCTGTCTTCTGACATAGGTCTTCTGTCCGGATAAAAGAGAGCATACTGAATAGGAAGCTTCATATCAGGAACTCCCATCTGTCCCATAACTGCACCATCTACGAACTGTACCGCAGAATGAAGGATAGACTGGGGCTGTATTACAACCTGGATCTTATCTACCGGTACATCAAAAAGCCATCTTGCTTCCATGACTTCAAGTCCCTTATTTACAAGTGAAGCAGAGTCAATTGTAACCTTTGCTCCCATATCCCAGTTAGGATGCTTTAGTGCATCATCAACTGTTACTGTTTTAAGCTCCTCGGCACTCTTTTTTCTGAACGGGCCACCTGAAGCTGTAAGAAGGATCTTCTCTATCTTTGAAGCAGGCTCTCCGTTAAGAGACTGGAATATTGCACTATGCTCAGAATCTACAGGAAGTATCTTAACTCCCATTTTCTTTGCAAGAGGCATGATGATGTGACCGGCACATACCAATGTCTCTTTGTTAGCAAGTGCGATATCTTTACCTGCATTTATTGCTTCTATAGTTGGTCTGATTCCGATCATTCCGACAACTGCAGTAAGTACAGTATCAGCATTTTCATCGCGAACCAGCTCTAAAAGTCCTTCCATTCCGCTAAGGACTGTAATTCCAAGATCAGATATACGGCTTTCAAGCTCTTTGGCCGCATCCGGGTCAAACATAGCGATTTTGCCGGGCTTAAATTCTCTGGCCTGTTTTTCCATAAGATCAACATTATGTCCAGCAGCGAGAGCTACGACCTTAAGCTCATCAGAATTAGCTCTTACAACATCAAGTGTCTGTGTTCCGATTGAACCAGTAGAACCCAGAAGTACTATTTTTCTACCCATAATCAACAATTCCTCGTTATTTATAATTCTATTATCGTTTGCAGTTTATAATATGATGTAAGGGTCAAAAGGAACTTTTGACACCTACCTCATATTATAATGCATATGTCAAAAAATATATCAGCATTCAATTACATCGGTATTGCTTACAATAAAAACGTTACAGTCCACATGTGTAATTTATGTGAACTGTAACATGTATTTTACCACTTTCTCAAATAATAATCATTCGATAATTATTTCATAAAAAAGACAACCAGTCCATAAATAAATGGAGTTACAAATATTACACTGTCAAACCTGTCCATAATACCGCCATGGCCCGGAATAAGTTTTCCATAGTCTTTAATATTCATGTCTCTTTTGATCGCAGACGCACTAAGATCTCCAAGCTGGGAAATAATACTTGCAATAAAGGTTATAACCATAAACTCGGCAATAATTATGCTTTCAAGTCCTTTAGCTTTCACCATGATAAAGCCAAATATTGCCCCTGCCAGTACTGAAAATACTATTCCGCCAATTCCACCTTCTATAGTCTTATGAGGTGACAGAATAGGTGTCATCTTGTGCTTTCCAAATGCTCTTCCTGTAAGATAAGCAAATGTATCACATATCCAGGCTACGAATGGCATCCATACAAGGAATTCACCATTTTCACGAAGTCTTAAAAGATATATAAAGGAAAGCATCACTGGAGCATATAAAAATGCAAATACCGCGCCTATAGCCTGATGAGCCTTATACTTTGGAAAAGAAAGTACATAGGTGACCATTACTGTAAGGAACACAAATAATATCGAAAACAGGTATGTCTTAGTATCATGGAGATAGATCACAAGTGCATAATGTAAAACTACTCCGACAAAGCCAACCTTATAAAGGAGTCCCGTTTTGCCATCTTCTTCAAAGACTCCAAGTGCCTTGGCAATCTCATAATATGCAATCTGGGCAACAATTAAAGATACTCCGCCAAGAACGTAGCCACCCAAAACCAGTGTAATGGCAAGGACTACGCCTATAACAATGCTGCTTAAAACTCTGGTCTTCACTTTAAATGTCTCCTTTATTCTTCACCCTTCTTAAGTCCACCAAATCTTCTTGTCCTGTGATTATAGGCATCAATAGCTTTTTCAAGCTCTGCTTTGTTGAAATCAGGCCAGCATATATCAGTAAAATAAAACTCTGTATATGCAAGCTGCCAGAGAAGATAATTGGAAACTCTCTGCTCACCGCAGGTTCTGATAAGAAGATCGGGATCAGGCATAAATCCTGTATCCAGATTATCATTTATCATCTTTTCAGTAATATCGGAAGCTTTGATCTCTCCGTTCTCAACTTTCTGAGCTATCTTTCTGGTTGCACGTGTGATCTCATCACGGCTTCCATAGTTAATAGCAATTGCAAAGGTAAGACCTGTATTATTCTTTGTTGTCTCCTCAAGCTCTTCTACAACTTTAAGAACATCCTTGGGAAGACGACTTCTTTCACCTATAACACAGCTTCTTACATTATTTTTCATACAAGTCTTGATCTCGGACTTAAGATATTTTTTAAAAAGAGCCATAAGGGCAGAAACTTCAGTTTCAGGTCTGTTCCAGTTCTCTGTCGAAAAGGCATAAACTGTTACATACTCTATTCCAAGCTCACCTGCATCAAAAAGCATCTGTTCAACAGCTTTGGCGCCCTGAACATGACCATAGTTTCTAGGCATTCCCTTAGCTTTAGCCCAGCGCCCGTTACCATCAAGAATAAAGGCAACGTGCCTTGGTATCTTTCTTTCTTCACTCATACTGTCATTATTTCCTTGGTTTTAGCTTCGATTGTTGAATCTATCTTCTTTACAAACTCATCTGTGATCTTCTGAAGCTCATCTGTAAGATCGCTGATCTCATCTTCAGAAACTTCTGTTCCCTTAAGCTTCTTGAATGCTTCATTTCCATCACGACGAACATTTCTTACTGCAACTTTAGCATCTTCGCCCTTTTTCTTGATATCTTTGGAAAGCTGCTTACGTCTCTCCTCTGTAAGTTCAGGGAATACAAGACGGATAACGCTACCATCATTAGTAGGATTGATACCGATATCTGATGTAAGGATTGCTTTCTCTATCTCCTTAAGCATATTCTTTTCCCAAGGAGCAATCTGAATGATCCTTGCTTCAGGTACTGATACATTACCAACCTGCTGTATAGGTGTAGGTGTTCCGTAATAGTCCACACGGATCTTATCAAGAACATGTGGGTTAGCTCTTCCTGCTCTTACAGTTGCAAGATCTTCTACAAGAAAATCATAAGCTTTATTCATTTTGTCGTTGTAGACTTTAATCTTTTCGTTCATAATCTCTCCTCCTTCACGCTTCAACAGTTGTTCCGTTGAAATTGCCACTTACTGCTTTTACAATGCTACCTTCTTCCTGAAGTGCAAATACTCTCATAGGCATATGATTATCTCTTGCCAGGATCGATGCAGTCATATCAACAACCTGAAGGTTCTGTGCTACAACATCATCGATAGTGATCTTATCATATCTCTTGGCATCAGGGTTTACAGCAGGGTCTGAATCATATACACCGTCAATAGCCTTGGCAAGAAGGATCATATCTGCCTCAACTTCTACTGCACGAAGTACAACACCTGTATCTGTTGAGAAGTAAGGATGACCTGTTCCACCTGCGAAGAAGACTACCATATTCTTGGAAAAATACTTCTGTGCGCGATCCTTGGAAAAAAGTTTTGTAAAGGATCCACATTCAAATGGAGTAAGAATAGCTGTATTCATTCCTTCGCTTCTGAATACTTCTGATACATAAATACAGTTCATTATTGTGGCAAGCATTCCGATCTGATCTGCCTTAACACGGTCGATGTTCTCGCTTGTCCTTCCTCTCCAGAAATTGCCACCTCCTATGACAATTCCAACCTGTGTTCCTGACTGTACTATCTCTTTGACCTGAAGCGCAACCTTTCTTACTGTAGGTTCATCAAATCCGGTCTTTTTGTCGCCAGCAAGTGCCTCGCCGCTGAGTTTGAGTAGAATTCTCATTGATTTTATCCTCTTTCAAAAAATAATGCCGGGAATTGTCTCCCCGGCATTAAATAATTCTGGTCCGCAAAAGACATTCCTCAATGTCTTATGATACCATCATCAGTTCTTATTCTTCAAGCCCTCAAAGAAAGCAGATGGATTAACTTCTGCATATGTCTGTGAGCACATACCTTCAATAACTGCTCCATTGTTGATCTGTACAGACTGAGACTTGATGTTACCCATTACGATAGCAGTTGTATCAAGAACTACAGGGCCATGTACATCGATATCACCCTTTACAGCTCCGGCAATTACAGCGCTTGTAGCAAAAAGATTACCGATGATAACTGAGCTCTGTCCAATCTTAACACTTCCGTTAGAATGGATATCGCCATTGATTCTTGCTGCTTCTGCATAAATTTCTGCAGCATTAGAATTACCTTCTATTTCACCTGTTACATTAAGTTTTCCATATGCAGTTACATTACCGATGACTTTTCCGATAAGATCAAGTGATCCTGTTGTCTGAATATCACCATTAACTACCATTCCCTCAGTGATCGATGCTGTTTCATCTGTTGCTACGCGTTCTGTGTCCATCATGATATATCCCCCGTCTTCGTTAATATTATCAGAAACGGAATAGTCATCCGCATTCTGCTCTACGTTATCAAGTTCAGATATTTCTACTTCCGGCTCTTCGTGATTTTCAAACGTTTCTTCTTCCTTAGGCTGTTCTTCTTCAAAAGAAGGTCCTGCCGGAAATACGCTTGGTATTACAAAATCATCATTACCCGGTTTTTGTGAAGAAAATGGATCATCAATACTTTCCTTTAGCGTCTCTTCCTGCTTTACTTCCTCTTCAGGCTCTGGTTCCTGCACAGTAGTAGTTCCACCAAATGGATCTGTAGGAAAAGTAATAGCATCATAGTCTGGTTCCTCAATCTTTTCAGGCTCTGATTCCACTACAGGCTCTGGTTCTACTACAGGATCAGATTCTGCTTCTTTTTCTGACGCAGATTCCATTACCGGTACTTCTTCAGGCTCTTTTTCTGGTTCATCGTCTTGTGCTGCAACGCTCTCCTCCGGCTCAGGAATGTCTTCGACCTGAATCTTATCCAGGTGACTCAGCATGCTGTCAAGATCCACTTCCTCGACCCCTGCGTTATCCTGCCCGGCATTCTTCTCTGCAGCCGCTTTTTGTTCAGGATCAATTTCGTCCACTGCATTTGACAGATCCTTTTTCAGCTCTGAGAAAAATCCCATATCTTTATCCTCCGTTCTCATTAATTCTTACTATGTTGAACCGGTATTGTATCTTCAGTAACCGGTACAATCATCGTGTTAGGAAGGCTCTGAATATACTCAATTATTTCAGGAAGAGCCTCTACCGTCTCCTTCTTATCACCAGCATCATGAAGGAGTATCATACAATTTTCGTGTTCCGTAATATTGGCAGTAACATTGGAAACAATAATATCTGAAGCTATATTGTCGCCTCCATAAACGTTCCAGTCAAAATATGTTATATTGTTCCGATCAAGATATCCTATAAGATCGGACATTGGCACCTGACTTGCTGTATTGGAACTGCCTCCCGGAAATCTGTAGTAGGTAGTCCAAACTCCCGTAACATCAAATATATAATTCTGTATCTTGTGAAGATCTGTCTGAAAACTATCTAAGGACTCATATATAACCTTATAGTCATGGCTGTAGGAATGCATACCAATCGTATGTCCTTCATCAACTATGCGTTTATACATTTCATCATATCCAGGCTTCCCGCACACAAAGAACGTGGCCTTGACATCATATGAAGCCAGAATATCCAAAATTTCATCTGTACAAGGGCTTGGACCATCATCAAAGGTAAGATATACATATCTTATACCATCTTCCGACGGAGTCTGTTTAGAAACCGTTGTTACCGCTTCTGAATTATCAGATAAAGGTACATCCTTGTTATCATCCTCAAGTGCCTCTAAACTGTCCCTATACTCATTAAATTCATTCTGAATGGCTACTAACTTATCATTTATTCTATCATATTCACTTTTTAGTATTATACATTGAAGTGAAAAGAAAATAATCGTTATTACGAGAAATACTGCAATAAATGCTTTGATCAAAAAACTTCTGTCTCTAAAATCAAACGAAGCAATTCTTTCTCTAAGAGAATGATATTCTACCCACTCTCCTGCTGCATTCTCGACTTTAAGCTCATCCAGGTTTATATCATCTATACTATTTGTATTTATACCCGGATCGTTATTATCACCTTTTAAATCTTCCTGCTCACTAATTTCCTGTTTAGCAGTTTCTTTATTACCATTCCTTTTGCTTTCTTCCATGAAAGCTTCATTTATAGCAGCTTCTTTTATAGATGCATCTTTGTGGGATGCTTCTTTTTTAGATACTTCTTTTTGGACCACTTCTTTTTGGACTACTTCTTTTTTGGATACTTCTTTGGAGCCATCTTCCTTAGTTTCCAAAGTTACTTCCGCTTTAATAGAAGCATCAGAATTATCACGAAGCTTTATTTCATCAGCCCTATCCCTTACTTTATTCTCCTCTTTCCTAGAAGAGATATCCAAAGGCTTATCAGGGATTTTGTATTCCTTATCCCTGTCTTTAACAGCTTCCTTCCGAATATCAGGGCTTATGCTTTTATGAATGGGATCAGGTGAAAACTTAAATGGGCGAGCTTTATCATCAGACAGCACGGCACTTTTTCTGACCTTGTCGTAAGCGTCACTTTCAATACCCGAAGTGTCGCAAACAGGTCGTTGCCAGCTCCCTTTTCTCTCATCTCTTAGATTGTTCCGCCCCCTGCGGACAAACACTCTAGATGACATAAGGCTCTCCCCCCCGTCCAAGTACTTTTTTAGTATATCATAGATTTGGTCTAACAAAAAGAAAATCCGCAACAAAAAATATTTTTTGTTACGGATTTTCATATATTCATTTGATATTGGTCTAAAAAGAGCTCTGACTTATAAGTAAAATCAGTTTATTTACAGGGAATTCTCTGCAACATACTCTTCAAGTGTAATACCACGAGACATTATTTCTGTAGCAGCTTCAACTCCTACATATCTGAAATGCCATGGCTCATAAATAACACCTGTAACATCCTCTTTATCCTTAGGATATCTTAAGATAAAGCCATATTCTGCACAGTGTTCATAAACCCACTTATATCCTGCTGTATTCTCCTGGTCTTCTGTAAGAGATACATAAGAAGAATCTGTGATATCCATGCAAAGACCTGTCTGATGTTCGCTCTGTCCCGGAGGATTGACTACTGTTGCAGCAAGTCTCTCACTCTCAG
The DNA here is from genome assembly GCF_024699075.1 of Butyrivibrio sp. The sequence continues at coordinate 39,590 of NZ_JAILQF010000222.1, read as the reverse complement.
ACTGACTGTATCCAAGATTCTTATAATATTTCACCTTTCTGTTATACAGATATGTCTGTCTTGAAGCACTTCTGTATCCAGATACAAGATAAAGGTTAATGCCCTGAGCTTTGGCATCTGCGATCATCTGCTGCACTATAGGAGTAACATCCTTATGCATATACTCTCCATCAGCACACAGTGACACTTCAGGAGCATATTCTGTGCTTATAGGATTGTCATGATTTACAAGAACAAGGTTCCATGCAGAAAGGTCAACTGTGCTTGTAGTTGTAGTAGTTGTTGTTGTAAGTGCATTGAAATCAACAAGACTCTTGCCTGCAAGAAGGTGATCAGCAACACGTCCTTCAGCCTGGCCTGCAAGTATATAATGCTGAACATAAGCAGCTATATTATTACCATATATAGCCTGAAGATCTTCATAGTTGGACATGTATATCTGTGCATTAAATGCTGCAGAGGGCTGTCTTCCTTCGAGCATACCACTATTAACATAATGCTGGTACAAAAGCTCTGCATCTGTTCCTATAGCAGCTACAACATCAGGATATGCTGCTGCATAATATGTTGCATCAAATACTGCATGATAATCAAAAGTTGCTGCTTCTGCACTGATCGTAGTCATAACACCTGCTACAGACATAGGTGATGCTGCTAAGATTGCCGCGCCAACCAAAACCGCTGCAGATCTTATAATAAATTTTCTTTTCAAATTAACACCTCTTTCTATATCAAAGCACCTCAAGACGGTTACGGCCATTTTCTTTGGCCATCTTAAGTGCTCTGTCAGCATTTTCAAAAATTTCTTCGCCAGTCTGCCCTGCATTTATCATTGTAAGACCAAATGATGCAGTCACATCCTGAACATCAGCGAACTCTTCTTTTTCAATCTTTTCTCTTATTCGCTCAATAACATTTGCTGCTGTATCTCTGTCTACATCTCTTATAAGGATCATAAATTTCTCACTTTCCCATCTGCCAATGACATCACTGTCTCTAAGAGTTTCTTTGACAATAGCAGCAGTCTTTCTTATAACATAATCACCTGCATCATGGCCAAGCGTAACATTGATCTGATCAAGTCTGTCAATGTCCAGAAAAGCCAGAGCAGAATTAAGAACAGACGAATCTTCTACCAGCTTATTAAATACTTTCTCAACCTCTGTTCTTGTATAAACTTCGCTAAGAGGATCCTGTTCTATTTCCGATGCATATTCAAATCTCTGATTTTCTATATCTGTTACTTCAGAGTTTTCAAGTATCATCATAGAAAGTGTAGCATTATCCGAGTTATCCTCAGGATTTAAAGTCTTTGTAGTCACAAAGACGGTCTCCACCGGCAGATCCGGATAATTTTTAATAAGGAAATCAGATAACCTTGTAAGGATATCTTTATGCATGCCTGACGAAAAAAGCTGAAGAACGACCGTAGTCGCTGTTTCCAGCATATCCTGCCCGTATATATCGTCAGTAATCTTTTCTACATCATTTTCTGAATGTAGTGAATAAATATAGTGTCTCATGAATTATCATTATCTCCCTGACATGACATAAAATCCATTTTACACCTTGTTTTTACGTTTCTCAAGCCACACGATAAATACTTCTCTGTAAGTAAAGTCTATAATTGCTGCAAAAGGAATCGCAAGGAGTACACCCATGATTCCGAATACTCTTCCAAATACAATAATAGCTATAAGGATCCATACTGATGAAATTCCAAGTGTATTGCCAAAAAGTTTTGGTTTAATAACATATCCGTCAAGTATCTGAATGATAATTGTAAAGATAAGGAACCAAAGTGCATGCCAAGGGTTAACAAGAACCAGTATAAATGCACCAATTACAGCACCAACGATCGGGCCAAAGGTAGGAGCAAGATTGGTAATTCCTACAACTACAGAAATAAGCACGGAATATGACATAGACGACCAGCTCATAAAAATAAAATTGGCTACGCCTACAAGCAAAGCATCCAGAAGGTCTCCGCCAATATATCTTAAAAGAATACTATTACAGCGGCTCCAAAAGTCTGACCATTCCTTATACTGCTTATCGGAAAGAAGAAGTTTAATAAGTTTCTCTATCCCTCCTACCATATGTTCTTTATCGCTAAGGAAATAAATAGCAAGTATAAAAGCGATAATAGAACTGATAATGGACGTTCCTATATTAACAGATGTAATTACTATATTATTGATATTGTCAGGAATATTCTCCGTAAAAGAAGCAAGCATATCTTTACCCATATCGGTAAAGGAATGAATGTCAATCTGAAGCTCCTGAGCTGAAGTTCCGAGGCTTGAAAGAAGGTCCTGAAGTGTAGCAACATATACATCTATATTATCAATAATAGTTGCTATACTATCGACTATCTGAGGTATCAGAGCAATAAGCAGTATTACTATAGCGAAAATAAAAGTGACAAAAGTGAGCGTAACAGAAATACCTCGTTTTATAACGCGGCCTTTAACCTTTTTCAAAAGGACGTTTTCATAAAATACCATTAATGGATTAAGAAGATAAGCAATTATAGCGCCGCCAATAATAGGTGAAATAAAGCTATGTATAACCTTAATTCCAGCCCATATATTACCAAGATTAGAGATAAATTCAAAAAATAAGATGCCTATACATAAAGCAACTGAATACGCAACCCATTTTTGCTTCAGCCACTCCTTGTTAAATTTCATAATAAAATCCCTCCTGCATATTCAATCGTAACAATGAAAACATAACCCGTCAACGAATCAAATATTAAAAAACTCTTACTTTTTACTAATGATATAACGTAAGGGCCAAAAGTTATTTCAGAATTCAAACAGTATCAGTTGCAGCCACACATATATATAGGCTTTTAACCAAAAAGAAACAGCCGAAGGATAAATCCTCCGGCCATTTCTTTGAAGTATTATTGAAGTATTATATTGAAAGAAAAAGGATTATCTGTGTTAGAAGATTATCTCTTTACACGAGCTCCTGCGCCGCCCATGATACCTTCTACTTCATCCTTTGATGCCATAGAAGTATCGCCAGGTGTTGTCATAGCAAGAGCGCCATGTGCAGCACCATAGTTAACAGCTGCTTCAGGATCTTCTGTTGTCATAAGACCATATACAAGACCTGATGCGAATGAATCACCGCCACCTACACGGTCCATGATCTCAAGACCAGGATACTCTTTGGACATGAAGATCTCTCCACCTGCCCAGCACATAGCCTTCCAGTCATTAACTGTTGCAGTCTTAACTGTACGAAGAGTTGTAGCAACAACCTTGAAATTAGGATATGTCTTAGCTGCTTCGTTGATCATCTTCTTGTAACCATCGATGTTAAGGCTCTTAAGGTTCTCGTCATTACCTTCGATCTTGAAACCAAGGCATGCTGTAAAGTCTTCTTCATTACCGATCATAACGTCAACGTACTTAGCAATTTCCTTGTTAACTTCCTGAGCCTTCTCAAGACCGCCGATAGCGCTCCACATTGAAGGACGATAGTTAAGGTCATAAGATACGATTGTTCCATACTTCTTAGCTGTCTTAATAGCTGCGATAACAGTCTCACATGACTGCTCTGATAAAGCTGCGTAGATACCGCCTGTGTGAAGCCATCTTACGCCAAGCTCACCAAAGATATAATCAAAATCAAAATCCTCAGGCTTAGCCTGTGAAATTGCTGTATTAGCACGGTCTGAGCAACCAACTGCTCCACGGATACCATATCCTCTTTCTGTGAAGTTGATTCCGTTTCTGCAAAGACGACCGATTCCGTCTGTCTTCTTCCAGTTAATAAGAGATGTATCAACACCACCCTGCTCGATGAAATCCTTCATGAGCTTACCAACTTCGTTATCAGCAAAAGATGTGATAACAGCTGTGTTCATACCAAAGCACTTGTGAAGACCTCTTATTACGTTATATTCTCCGCCACCTTCCCAAGCACGGAAAGAACGAGCTGTACGAATTCTTCCTTCACCGGGATCAAGACGAAGCATGATCTCACCAAGAGATACAGCATCAAACTTGCATTCTTCTGCAGGTCTTAAATTCATATTAACTTTCATTTTGATTCTCCTTTATAATTATCCACGAATTTCTTTAACGATAGCAGCTGCTTCTGCAACCATATCCTTAATCTTGTCGAACTCACCGTTCTTGATCATGTCTTTCTTTACCATCCAGCTTCCGCCGCATGCAAGGATCTTGTCGAATGCAAGATATTCTTTTACATTTTCTGCATTGATTCCGCCTGTAGGCATGAATTTAAGCATTGTATAGGGTGCAGAGACTGCCTTGATCATTTTGAGACCACCAGCAGGCTCTGCAGGGAAGAACTTAACTACGTCGAGACCGAGCTCGAGTGCCTGCTCCATCTCAGTAGGTGTCTGAGTACCAGGAGTTACAGGTATATTCTTTTCAACACAGTATTTAACTACCTTAGGATTAAGTCCAGGGCTAACGATAAACTTAGCGCCTGCTGCAACAGCACGATCAACCTGCTCTGTTGTAAGAACTGTGCCTGCGCCAACAAGCATATCAGGGAACTTCTCAGCCATAATGCGAATAGATTCCTCTGCTGCTTCTGTACGGAATGTAACTTCTGCAGCCGGAAGACCACCTTCCATAAGTGCCTTTCCAAGTGCTTCTGCATCTTTAGCGTCATCAAGGACTACTACAGGGATAATTCCGATTTTCTGGAACTGTTCAAGTACTGCGTTCATAATTTCTCTCCTTATAAAAACTTATATTGTTTGTTTGGTTTCGTAATATGAAACTTGTTTTCATATAATGGTTTGACATTCTTATTATAGTATCTCATAAGTTTATGTCAATAAGTTAAAACAGGGTAATTTTTACCGAAATTTGTAATCGCTTTCATGCAAAAATCACAAAATAGGTTTTATAGCTTCAAGAATCTCGTTTCTGGTCTTTATCATGCAATCTGCAAGTCTTAAAAGCCTGCTATCATCCATTCTTGAGACAGGGGCAGATATGCTAAGGGCGTATTCAGCTGGTTTGCCGGGAGCAGACAGATCCGCTGCCACACATCTTACTCCAAGCTGATTCTCCTCATCATCTATGGCATAGCCTTCTTCTCTTACCCTGGAAAGTGTATCCTCAAAATCAAGATAATCTGTAATAGTATTAGGAGTAAGCTTTACTATGTCACTTTCCTTCCACATACGTCTTACATCATCAGATGAAAAAGTGGCTGCCATAGCCTTGCCTACGCCTGAACAGAACAAAGGAATACGGCTGCCTATATGTGATACCATCTGAATAGAATTGGTATGAGATTCAACTTTATCAATATAAATAGCCTCATTACCGTCTCTTTTTACAAAATGAACAGTCTCTCCGGTAAGCTCCATAAGGCTCTTTAGATGAGGACGAACTAGTCCGATTATGTCAACACGGCTCATAACCTTTCCGGATAGCTCCACTATCTTCATTGTAAGAACATATTTTCCCTCATCTGTCTGCCTTACATATCCCATATACTGCAGGGATGTAAGGATTCTGTGTGTGGTACTTTTATTAAGTCCAAGCGCAGTCGCAATCTCCATAAGTCCGGAAGATTCTCTGTCTGCAAGGAACTCTATAACGCCGAACAATCTGTCGGCAACCTGTATTGGATTCTTGTCTTCCATACGAAACATTCCTTCCCATTAAAAAAGTGCAGTAATCATGTAAATGCTTCCATACATTTTTACCACACTTTTTGCTTTTTCACAATCTGAAATTTATTTCCGCATTGCAAAACTTTCTTTGCTATCTGCTTTTTCCTACCAGCCCGTAATAGCGTTTTTTCTCATCATACATATATTCATCAGCTTTTTTCAAAAGTCCTTCAAGATCAACGCAGTTATCTGACCAGATAAAGCCAAGAGAAAACAGCATATTTACATCCGAATTTTGTGCCAGTTTCTCCTCGTTTTCAAGTTGCCTGGTTATTTTCTTAAGATGAGATAGCTTATCTTCAAACTCTTTCTTACCAATCTCAGGAACTATGATCACAAATTCATCTCCGCCTATTCTAAATACATCCCTTCTTAAGAATACTTTGGATAATAATGAAGCAATCTGGATGATCCTTGCATCACCTGCATCATGACCAACTTCATCATTGATACTTTTAAGTCCGTTAACATCAGCATATACAATGCCAACAGAACAATCCATGCCCTCAAGCTCGCATATACGAAGATTAAAGGCATTTCTGTTATTTACATTGGTAAGCTGGTCATGAACTCCCATAAAGGTGAGCTTTTCAACAAGATATCTTGAATGAATCTCAGCAAAAAGAGTTATAGCTGCCGTTTCAACAAGGTACTTGATGGCACATATATTTTTTTCCTTATAATTATCAATAATAAGATAGCCTGCTATAGTGTTATCGATATAATAAGGAACAAGGATCATGGATGTAACGCCCTTAGAAAGAAGAACATCATAAAGCGCCATGTTTTCATCTTTGATATTGTTTATGTCTTCAACTATAAATACATGATTCTTCCTTATCTGCGGTTCTATATACTTAAGCCTTTCAAGTACAAGCTGTCTGGTATATTCATAATCCTCCCCCGCTTCTTCCTTTTGCCACTCATATCTGATAAGAGGCTGTCCACGAAAATATTCTATGACAAAAGATTTCTCGCACTTAAGGCAGTCTCCCAGAAACCTTAATGCTCTGTGAATATTTATATCAAAATCATCCTCCTGGGAATGTATCATCTTGGCTATCTTAACTATTACCCTGTCAGCTTCCGCAAGATCTTCATTCTCTATAAAATTGCTATCTAGAGAAAATGAGTCAAATAAAGCCATGGCGCAGTATCCATCCTGAAGAAGCGGAAATGTCATGACATCAAACCATGGGCCATCCTTTTTGACATGCTCAAAGAATATAGCCTTCTCCCTTTTGCATGCGGCCTTGCAAAGATTTCTGTATACATTTCTGTTAAGTGATCCCATAACTTCTCTGTAAGAAGATCCTTTAACATCCGTATTCTCATTATCAGTCATGGATAAAAATGCAGAATTAGCATAAATGAAGAAGACTTCGCCGTTATCCTTGCCAGCTTCGATCACTTTCATAACAGCGTAGCCATAGGGCATATCGTCATACATAGAAAAAGTATACTTATGGTATAATTCCTGTACCAATCTCGATGACAATCCGAGATTTTCATATAATTCCGACATTATACTGTCCTCTCAATACAATATAATCGTAATTACACACCATAATTTTCCAATAACAAGTATACCACATTTTAAAAAAGTACAAATATCAGTATTTGATCAATTTTTTTATTCTTTAATTTTTTTCCAAATTTTAGTGACCATTTTATTTGGGGTTCCGTCTATAAAGACATAAGGGATGTTTTAGTAAACAGTTCACTACTGATTCAAAAAATGGAGGATTATTATGAAAAGATCTTTAGTAAAGTCACTTACAATAGCAACATCTATCACTCTTCTCTCAGGATGCGGCTCTGTAAACCTTGAAACAAGCTCATCTCAGGAAACCGCTGCAAGTCCTAACACCTATGTTACATATGATAATAGTGACCCGGCTTTGATATCTTTTGACAGCTCAAATCAGGAGCTTTACGAACCCGCATCATCAAGTGCCGATTATGAAACAGGTACTTACGATTCTTCTGAATATTATGAAGAAACAGAACCTTATATAAATACTGAAGAATATAACGATCAGAAGGAAAATGTTTTTACACAGGTTTCGGTAACACCCCTGTCAACCTTCGGAGCAGACGTAGATACCGCATCATATACCAACTTCAGAAGGATGGTCAATGATGGATATACTTTAGACACTATTCCAGACGGAGCAATAAGAGTTGAAGAAATGCTCAACTACTTCGATTATGATGGTCTTAACACACAAGCAGTTAATATCTCATCTTCAGATGATGAAGCTTTCAGTGTGACTTATGAAACAGGAACCTGCCCCTGGAATACAGATAACGGCGTACTTGTCATGAACATTAAAGCCAACAAAACCTCAGTTGAAAGCAAAGGAACCAACTTTGTCTTCCTTATAGATACATCAGGTTCTATGTCATATCCGGAAGATGAAAAGATAGGTCTTGTAAAATCAGCATTCGAGGAATTCCTTACTACTTTGTCAGATAATGACACTATATCTGTAGTAACATATTCAGGAACTTCAGAAACACTGATAGAAGGTTCATCTGACAAAGGAATGATAAAAGAGGCACTTTCTGCTGCATATAATAGCTGCGTAAGTAGTGGCGGTAGCACTAATGGTTCAGGAGGAATCACAGCAGCATACGAAATAGCTAATAAGTACTTTATAGAAGGCGGTAATAACCGCGTTATCATTGCTTCAGACGGCGATATGAACCTTGGCCTTACATCAGCTTCATCACTTACAGAGCTTATCTCTTCAGAAAAAGAGTCAGGTGTATACCTTACTGTTCTTGGTTTTGGAACCGGAAATTATTCAGATACAAACATGGAAGCAATTGCAGATGCAGGTAATGGTAACTACTTTTATATTGACTGCCTTGATGAAGCCAAAAGAGTCCTTTGCGACAAACTTGCAGAAACAACTGTAACAGTAGCAAAGGATGTAAAATTCCAGGTAGAATTTAACCCAAATAAGATAAGCGAATACAGACTTGTAGGATATGAAAACAGGACCATGGCAGCCCAGGATTTTACAGATGATACAAAAGATGGTGGCGAAGTTGGTGCAGGTCAGGATGTTACAGTTATCTACGAACTTGTATATGCAAATGGCGAAGATTCATCCACAGATCTAAGATATCAGGAAGATGCAAAAACAACCAAAGAAGCCGATACGGACGAAATACTTGCACTTTCAATACGCTACAAAGAGCCCGCTTCACAAAACTCTGATGATGAAACATCAACAGAGCTAAACTTTACAGTAAGCGGTACAGGAGAAGAAAACTCTTCATCCTTTGTTTTTGCAGCAGCTGTTGCTGAAAGCTCTCTTATATTATCAAGAAGCTCTTATTCTGAAAATGCAAACCTGGAAAATGCTTCAGTAAGAGCTGCATCATCAGCAGGTGATGACCCTTATAAGACTGAATTTGTTTCTCTTCTTAATACACTTATGGCATATTGAATTAAATAAATCAGCTGATCTTAGGTGCTCTTTTAAGTTTTTTCCTTGAAGCAAAGAAATAATAAACAAGGAAAAGAACTGATGTGACAGCCCATGTTATAGGATAGGAGTATACAACAGTTGTTATCTGATTTCGTATTGGAAGGGCATAAAAGATCCACACCACTCTTAAAAGGCATACACCGGTAAGCGTAAGGAGGGTTGGAATTATAGCTTCACCCATACCTCTAAGCGCTCCGGAACACATTTCTATACTTACATAAAGGATATAATATGGCACCATGGCGCACATCATGACATCTCCAAATGCCAATACACCTTCATCTGTCGTAAAAAGTGATAACAGAGGCATTCGGAAAGTGTACATCAATACAGAAAGTGCAACACAAAATAAAGAAGTAATTACAAATCCATCTCTTACTGTCTGGTGCACTCTGTCATACTTGCCAGCTCCATAGTTTTGACCCACAAAAGTAGTAACCGATATTCCAAGTGAACCTGTGATCATCCACAAAAGAACATCTATCTTACCATATGCAGCCCAGGCAGATACAGCTTCTTTGCCAAATGAGTTGATAGCTGCCTGGATTATCAGATTAGATAATGTATACATCATTGACTGAAAGCCTGCAGGAAGGCCTATATGAAGGGTCTTAACAAGTATTCCTTTGTCAAAAGAGATCCTTGAAGGAATAAGCTTATAAGCAGCATCAAGATGAGTAAGTATATAAAATATAAATAATCCGCTTATCGTCTGACATATAATTGTTGCAATTGCAACTCCTTCAACGCCAAGGCCAAGTCCAAGCACAAGTACAACATCTAAAATTATATTACAAAAAGTAGCAAGAATAAGTACAAACAAAGGTCTTCTTGAATCTCCCACTGCTCTTAATATTCCTGCACCCATGTTGTACATAAGATTAGGTATCATGCCAACAAAGTATATTCTAAGATACAAGACAGACATCTCTACAGTGTCAGAAGGTGTATTAAGGATCTTGATCCCCCATGGAGCAAAAATAATTCCAAGTACCATAAATATTGTGCCGCCGACAAGTGCAACAGCTACAGCATTATGAACAGCCTTTTTAACATCATCTTCCCTCTTTGCTCCATAGTACTGAGCTATGATTACGGTTGCACCTGATGCAAGTCCTGTAAAGAATCCCACAAAAAGGTTAACTATCATAGCAGCAGATCCGCCTACAGCGGCAAGAGCTCCTGATCCGACAAATCTTCCCACAATGATAGCATCTACTGTGTTATATAACTGCTGAAAAAAAGTTCCAAACAAAAGAGGAAAGAAATACCTGAGCATTTCTTTCCAAATCACGCCTTCTGTTATTGCATTATCTTTTATCTTATTCATTACAAATGCCTCTAAAATTTATAAAACAAATTAAAACTCTATTAAAGACACTATTTGGTGCTTTTAATATATATGATCACTTATCAAGCTTTACTTTTCTCTTCCATATTCCGCTCTTATACAATATAAAGGTAAGGGTCGCTCCTATAAGCCAAGTAGTTACAAGGCTGTACTGAAGCATCAGGCAATTACCCTGTGGAAGCTCAGGTGTCTTAGAAAGACCTACAAGTAAATAAGCAAGCGGAACTCTGACTACAACAGAGTTAATTAGAGATATCCACATAGGAGTGAGTGTATCTCCAGCTCCTCTCATAGTTCCGGAAAGGCACTGGGTAACCTCCATGGCTATATATCCGGGCATAAGTATCATCATCATTGTATATGAAAGCTCTACAAGCTCGGTTGTATTGGTAAAGATACCCATGAGCATTTTACCAAACAAAAAGATAAGTACAGCTATTACTATAGAAGTTAATACTCCTATTATAGTTCCTTTAAAGGTACCTTCTTTGACTCTGTCCATCTTGTGCGCACCAACATTCTGTCCTGTAAATGTTGTAAGAGCCTGGCCAAAAGAAAATGCCGGCATCATTACAAAACCATCTACTCTCATTACGATTACATTGGCAGCTATATATGAAGAACCAAATGAATTAGTAAGTACCTGTACTATCAGTAGTGATACTGAGAAAATAGCCTGTGTAAGACCTGAAGGAACACCAAGTGCTATAAGTCTTTTCATAGGTTCTTTTCTGGGTTTTATATAATGCATATTAAGATCAAAGAGGTCCTTCATTTTAAGGAGCTTTCTAAATGACAAATATGCTGAAACAAACTGGGCAATTATAGTTGCAAGAGCAACACCCATTACACCAAGACCCAAATATTTAACAAATATATAGTCGAGAACAATATTTATAAATGTAGCAACCAGAAGATATACAAGAGCTGATATTGAATCACCAAGACCTCTTAATATACCTCCAAGGATATTATAGTACGCAGATCCCATTACTCCAAGGAAAAGAATAACAAGATACTGCCAAGCCCATTTAATAATATTTTCAGGAGTCCCAAGAAGCTTTAAAAGAGGCATTGTTATAAAAGGAACTACTATCATGATGATCAATGAAGATAAAAATGTCAGATTGATACTTGTACCTACAGCTATAGAAAGTTCCTCTCTGTCTTTGGCTCCATATGCCTGTGAGACCATGATACCGGCACCAACAGATACACCAACAAAAAGCATCAAAAACAGGTTAAGTAATGGTCCGGCGCTACCAACAGCTGCAAGTGCATCATCACCAACATAGTTACCAACTATGATACTGTCAGCCGTGTTATAAAGCTGCTGCGCTACGTTACCTATAAGCATAGGTATCATAAACATAACTATTCTTTTGGCGGATGAACCGGTAGTCATATCAACAGGTGCAAATAGTTTTTTGATAAAATTCATATGCTCTCCTAAAAATCAGGCATCATATTTACATGATGCCTGACAATAATTTCTGCTTGTTCATGGTCAAAATGAATCAGGCGATGATACTATGATCCAAGTTGTTAATACCTTCCACAAATATCGCCTTTTCTAAATCACACAAAGATTAATTCTATGATAAATGATAAATTAAATCAACAAAATATTAAATTAGAAGGCTTAAATATTTGTAAGACCTCATCATGTTCTACATGCTATTATTCTCAATGTTTTCGGATTTTTCTTCTATAACATTTTTCTCATTATTATCATATATTTATTATTATCATGCATTTATTATTATCATGTATTTAGCAAAGCGTTTTAAAATCATAAAAAATATCATATTTTATTATTTTTTTGTATTGATTTATTTTCTTATGAGATTTATAATCATAATAGAATAAATTTATTGTTTGTATATCGTACCAAGGAGATAGGATATGAGTATGAATGTAGCAGGTGTTTCAGGCTACCATTCCAACACAGGGAAGTGGATGAAACAATTAATTAGTGGAAAGAAGATCAATTCTGCAGCAGATGACGCATCAGGAAGTGCAATAGCATCGAAGCTCAGAGCTTCAATGACAACTTCGACTGTAAGCGCATCAAATTATCAGTCTCAGATCTTAAAGAATAATGTAGCTGATGGTGCCATGAGTGGTATGAATTCTTACCTCTCAGATATGACATCAAAAAGCGTACAGGCATCAAATGATACACTTACTGACAGTGATAAGTCTACGATTTATGACCACATGAATGTACTAAGTCAGGGTGTCTCATCACTTACAAATACTACTTATAATGAGCAGAATGTTATATCAGATTCAACAGCAGCAGCAGTTACCAGCACAGGTTATGACTTAAGCTCAATAGAAAGTGCAACTGATGCTTTATATTCAGCAATGGCTGAAAACGGAGCAGCAACAAATGCAGCTTCTTATGCAGCTAACGTAGCTTCTATAACAGCCATCAATACTGCAGCAGCGCTCAGCCGTACTGAAGATGCAGATATGGCAGCTGCTTCTGTAGGTCTTAGCACATCCAAGACTCTTGATGAGGTTAATACCTCAATGATCAAGAAGCAGATGGAAGACCAGGAAGATGATAATAAGAGATTATTAGGAGTAAGTTAATCTCTTATTGAATTTTAAAAAAGATTTATACCCCTCCCCAACCCCTAAAATACAAAAGAGAGTTAGTAGCAACCCACCAAAACGGATCAGGCAGTTATGTCTGGTCCGTTTTGGCATTATAAAATAATTTACTTAAGCCTCCTATTATGATAAGATTTATTTTAGTAGTTTAAAGCGTTACGATTTAAAGTGATAAAACTTTTTCAGGAGGAGGCCTACAATGGCAGTAAAAATCTTATTTCTAATCATCTTTTTTACCGTAATGATAATAATTGGTGTATCTACCAGAAAGCACGCACAAAATGTTGAAGGTTTTGTTCTTGGAGGACGAACCGCAGGACCATGGCTGACAGCCTTTGGATATGGAACATCCTATTTTTCAGCAGTTGTATTTGTAGGTTATGCAGGACAGTTTGGCTACAAATACGGTATTTCAGCAACCTGGGCCGGCATAGGCAATGCTGTAATAGGTTCACTTCTTGCATGGCGCATTCTTGGAAGACGAACAAGAGTTATGACCAAGCACCTTGATTCAAGAACTATGCCAGACTTTTTTGGCAAACGTTTTGAAAGCAGAAGCCTGAGACTTGCAGCCGCTCTTATTTCTTTTGCCTTCCTTATTCCATACACCTCTTCTGTTTATAACGGTCTTTCAAGACTTTTCAGAATGGCTTTTGATATTCCTTATAGCGCTTGCGTTATTGTAATGGCAGGACTCACCTGCGTATACGTAATTCTTGGCGGTTATATGGCAACTGTTGTCAATGACTTTGTCCAGGGTATCATTATGCTATTTGGTATTACTGCTGTTATTCTGGCTGTTCTTAACAATAACGGAGGATTCCTTCAGGCACTTACTACTCTGTCTGAGTACGATTCAGATCTTGCTGTAACTTCCGGTATGCACGGAGCCTTTACTTCTTTCTTCGGACCAGATCCACTTAACCTTCTGGGCGTTGTAATCCTTACATCACTTGGAACCTGGGGACTTCCACAGATGGTCGGCAAGTTCTACGCTATACGCGATGAAAAGGCCATAAAAGCAGGAACAATAATATCCACCTTATTTGCAATGGTTGTTGCAGGAGGATCATACTTCCTTGGAGGATTTGCAAGACTTTATAGCGGTAATGCTGCTATTCTTAATGCTAATGGCTCTATAGCTTATGATGCTATCATTCCTACTATGCTTTCAGGTCTTCCTGACATACTTATCGGAATTGTAATAGTACTGGTACTCTCCGCATCCATGTCCACTCTTTCATCACTTGTTCTTACGTCAAGTTCATCAGTCACACTTGACCTTATAGCTCAGATCAATAAAAAGATGGATGACAAAAAGCAGCTTATAACGATGAGAGCACTTCTTGTAGTATTTATAGTTCTCTCTGTAATAATGGCCCTTAATCCTCCGACATTTATAGCTCAGCTTATGGGATATTCCTGGGGCGCACTTGCAGGATCATTCCTTGCTCCATTCCTTTATGGACTTTATTGGAAAAAGACAACAAAGGCATCCGTATGGGCATGCTTTATATCAGGTGTTGGTATAACACTTTCAAACATGGCTTTCCATTATATTGCATCTCCTATAAATGCAGGAGCTCTCACAATGGCTGCAGGGCTTGTCATTGTTCCTGTTGTAAGCCTTCTTACTCCTAAGATGAATAGTAAATATGTTGAAAAAATCTTCGACTGCTATAACGAAACAGTTACAGTTGAAAAGCGCTATAGCCTTGAAGAAGATGAGGGTGAAAAAGCTGAAGATATCCGTCAAAAAAATATAGGATAAAAAGCCAGGATAAATCAACAATACATAATTCTATGATGAATCATAAAAAAAGATCATGAAAAATCATTAAAGCAATATCTATGAATAATAAAAACTCTGTGCATGAATGATTCAATTACATGCACAGAGCTTTTTTATTTTCCTGTTTTATTTAGTAAAACTATAGTTTCTATAGATCTGGTATGACAGAACATATCTACAGGAACACAGTTCGTCACCTTATATCCATTTTTAGTAAAGATTCCAAGATCCCTTGCAAGAGAATCAGGGCCACAGGAGATATAAACAACTTTCTTTGGATCAAGTATAAACAAGGATGAAAGGAATTCTTCTGTAGCTCCGCTTCTTGGCGGATCCATAAATACTACATCTACTTTATCACCAGATTCAGCCATCTGTTGCATGAATCTTGTAGCATCATTTTTATAGAATGTAACATTCTTTATTCCATTATTCTTGGCATTCCAAATAGCATCCCTCACAGCATCTCCATTGATCTCAACGCTTGTAACATGCTTAACATGAGGACTTGCTATGATTCCTATGGTTCCTACTCCGCTATAGCAGTCAAGTGCCTCTTCACTTCCGTCAAGTTCTGCAAGCTCAAGTGCTTTGGAATACATCTTCTCAGTCTGTACAGGATTTACCTGATAAAAGGACTTAGGAGAAATCTTAAATTCCATTCCGCAAACTGTATCAGTTATATATCCTTTACCATAAAGAACCTTCTCCTGATCTCCAAGTATCATGCTTGTACGCTTATCATTAACATTAAGTACGATAGTTGTTATCTCAGGATGTTCCTTTAATAATGCTTTAACAAAATTATTCTTTGAAGGAAGAATCGGGCTTGTAAGAACCAGTATCACCATTATCTGTCCACTATTCTTACCAACTCTTATAAGGACATGCCTAAGAAGGCCTTGTCCATAGTCTTCATCATAAGTCTTGATCTTAAAAGAACGAAGCATTCCTCTTATGGTTGCAATTATGGCATCTGCCTTCTCATCTTCTAAAAGACATGAATCTACAGGAACAACCTTGTGTGATCCCTCCTGATAGATACCAGAAAGAGGATTTCCTTTTCTATCATGTGTAAATACTGCATGAACCTTACATCTGTAATGATCAGGATCATCCATTCCAATGAAGGTGCCAACCTTGCAATACTTGCCCAAAAGATCTTCAAGCTTGTCATGTTTGATCCTTAGCTGCTGCTTATAGGGCATATCTATAAACTGACAGCCTCCGCACTTAGATGAAACTTTGCATCTGCTTCTTGATGATCTGGAGGCCTTAGCAGCATCAGTATTATCAGAAGCATTTGATGCTTTGACAATTTTAGCATCTTTAGATGATCTTGCCTTCTTTACAGTTCTTTCATCTTTAGATGTTTTGGCCTTTTTGGCAGCTCCTTCATTTTTAGCCGCTTTTGAATTACCGACTTTTTTATCAATCCTTTTCATCATCATCCAAATCCTCTGCCTCATCCATGAGTGCACGTTTTGTAACAGCGCGTCTTTCTGTATCGCCTGTTATATCCTTGAATTTAAGACCTTCAATATTCTTAACAAGGTTATATGCTTTCTCAACTTCGCTTCTGTTGATCTTTACGAAGCAGTTAATGCGGTCACTTCCTTTTCTTGAAAAAAGTTTCTGCCATAATGACTGTTTCTGCCAATCGATATAATAAGATATCCTGTTCTTTAAAAATATTCTCTCAAGCTCTTTTTTGTCTCTCTGAGAAAAAATATTGCAGAACAAAACTTCATTATCAAAGTTCTGAGATTCATTTAATATGCTGGACATTCTGTCTTCTCCTTAATTATGTTAGTATGTACAACTAATAGTGACAAATTATTAAAACATGATATTTTCTTTAATACAAGGATGTATTTTACTTAAAATCGAAGCTGTTTCCAATGTGCATATTTCCGAAAATTACATAGCTTCGTACATATATCTTACACGAAGTATACGTCTTATTGACTCATCAAGTCTGTCTTCTGTGATAAGACCTGTATTTAAAGCCTCAAGAATTCCATTATAAGCAGCCTGAAAATCCTCCGGCATATAGATCATATCTGCTCCTGCTATAATAGCTGCTACAGCTGCCTGATCTGAAGTATAAGAATTAGTAATCGCCGGAACATTCATGGCATCTGTAATTACTATCCCATCATATCCCAATGATCCTCTAAGAGTATCTGTTATAGCTCCGCCTGACAGACTGCATGGTATCCCTTCTCCTGATATAGAAGGACAGCAAATATTGCTTACCATTATAGCGTCAGCACCTGATCCTATAGCATATTGGAATGGTATAAATGCACCTGCCTGCAATTCCTCCATCGTAAGATCACATGTTTCAAGTCCGGAAGATGAATCCGAAACAGTCACAGGAAAAGACTTCGCACATGCGCTTACGCCCATTTCTTCAAGTGATGTTATATATACAGATGAAAGCTCTGCTGTCAGATTAGCATCAGTTCCAAATGATGATTCTGAATCAGAAAGCTGAAGGCTTGGTGCCAGGTTCATATTAAAGCCGTAGTTGATAAGATAGGATCCAAGAGCTCCTGCGTTCTCTTTGGCATCATCACTTCCTTCAAGAAAATGAGGAGCTGTTGTACCACCAAGTCCAAGACTTGTAGCAGCAACACTAGCGCTGCCTCCTTCTTCAGATACCGCAAGGAACAAAGGATATCTGCTCATCTGAGCTGTTGATGTCAGCATCTCTTTGATCTGATCATCACTCTTTATGTTATTAGACGAATATACTATTCCGCCTACTGTGTACTGTTCAAGTGCTGCCTGTGTGCTTGATCCGGCCTTTACCGCACTATCTACTCCGGTAAGCTGTTCTGGTGTAACAAAAAAGATATATGCTGCCTTCTCTTCCAAAGTCATATCAAGCAGCGTTCCATCTATTCTGTTATTGACCATTTCATCCGTTTCAGAAGCAAGCGGAACCTCTTCATCATCCGGTGTAATAATTGCTATTTCTTCATTTTCAGAACTTTCAGAGGCTGCTATAACAGCTTCCTTTTCATTCTGACGATTCACCACTGCTGCAGATACCTTCTTTATTCCCACAGCAAGACCAGCTATAGCTACAGAAACTATAACAAGGACAATTATATAAGCTGTTATCTGGGATCTGCGACGACGACGGCGGCGACTTTCTCTTTTTTGCTGTTTAGACTTTTCCTGAACATTACCCTGTTCGAAATCCTGAGCATTATCAACTACTGCATTATTATTTTCTTCCCGCATATCTTTTTCCCCTCCCTAACTGAAAATAAGAACAAATAAACTATGAAAAAAATAGTAATGGCAATACTTAAAAACATTTTAACACAAAAAGCACAAAAAAAGAACGGCGACCTTTTCTCTTCAAATCGCCGTTCCTCATTCTGTTGAAATTTTTTTACCAATTTCTATTTTGCTATTAAAATACTGCGTCTCGTCTTCACATCCCAATGGACTGTCCCTCCGATTTCTCAACCTGCCTTTTCCATTCACTTGTGCTTTCATAAGCTGTGGTGGTCAAGATAAAGATATTGATCGTCGCCACTAATCATGTACTTAAGCCGTTGTAATAATATAACACTAATTCTCAATCATAAATCTAAAGTTAATTTTCTGGTGGTCCGTACCTTCCTTTCCAGCAGTTATAGTAAATTACTTATGTCTTTGGAGTATACCTACCTTTCTTTCGGTCCCCCGAAGTATTTTCTATCTATTTCGTTTGAATTGATTATAGTGTATCAAACGGGTTTTAATTTGTCAAGTCAATTTAATTATTTTTTATTTGTTTTCTGTTTATTATTTGTCTTTTAATTCTTATTTCTGCTATTTGTTTGTATTTTATATTATATTCTGACAATAATAAGCATCTATTCACTCTCCTGTTTTCCCTATGATTATGCCAATCTGCCATTCTATCATTCTTCTAATTTGCATATAAAAAGGAAACCTGATAAGGATCTTATAAAAAATGGCATAAAAAGGCCATGACACAAAGCCTTATATAAGCAAAATGTCATGGCCTTAATTTTCAAATTTATCGGACAATTACAAAATCATCACATAAATCATAGTGATAAATATGTAAAAGCAATTCTTGCTCCGTCCAATTATCAGATAAGAGGATACTTGTCTGTAAGAGACTTAACGATAGCCTTAGCCTCTTCGATTCCAGCTTCCTTCTTCTTGATAACAACAGAAATGGCTTCTGCGATCTTGTCCATATCTTCTGTGTTCATTCCTCTTGTTGTAACAGCAGGTGTTCCAAGACGGATACCACTTGTTACAAAAGGAGACTGCTTCTCGTTAGGTATTGTATTCTTATTAGCTGTGATATGAGCTTCATCAAGCCATGCCTCAACCTCTTTACCTGTAAGATCATAATTAGTAAGATCTACAAGCATAAGGTGATTGTCTGTACCGCCTGATACGATCTTGATATCTCTCTTCATAAGACCCTCGCTAAGAGCCTTAGCATTGTCAATAACTCCCTGCTGATATACCTTGAATGAAGGATCAAGTGCTTCCTTGAAGCAGATAGCCTTTGCTGCAATTACATGTTCAAGAGGACCACCCTGAATTCCCGGGAATACAGCCTTATTGAACTTGAACTTATCCTGAGCAGCCTGATTCCACATGATCATACCGCCTCTAGGTCCTCGAAGAGTTTTGTGAGTTGTTGTAGTTACAACATCAGCATATGGGAATGGACTTGGATGAAGTCCTGCAGCTACAAGACCTGCGATATGAGCGATATCTACCATAAGGATAGCTCCGCATGCATCAGCAGCTTCTCTGAACTTGGCAAAATCAATTGTTCTACAATATGCAGAAGCTCCTGCGATGATAAGCTTTGGTTTATTCTCTATAGCGAGTCTCTTCATCTCGTCATAATCAAGAAATCCGTTCTCATCTACACCATAAGGAATAACCTTAAAGTATGTACCGGAGATATTAGCAGAACTACCATGAGAAAGATGACCACCCTGGTTAAGGTTCATACCCATAATAGTATCACCCGGCTGAAGAAGTGCGAACTGTACAGCAAGATTAGCCTGTGCTCCTGAATGAGGCTGAACATTAACGTAATCGCAGTGGAAAAGCTCCTTTGCACGTTCTCTGGCAAGATTCTCAACGCGGTCAACTACATAGCATCCGCCATAATATCTTTTTCCCGGAAGACCTTCTGCATACTTATTAGTAAGTGGGCTTCCCATAGCTGCCATAACAGCTTTGCTTGTCCAGTTTTCTGAAGCGATCAGCTCAATGTGGTCGTTCTGACGCTGCATTTCATCTTCAATTGCCTGAGCAATTTCAGGGTCAACTTTTTTGACTTCGTCCAATGAATACATTTTTTCTCTCCTGACATATCTACCGATTCAAACGGTTTTGTACTGGTTTTTTAACATCACTTGGCATATCATAGCATATAGATAAATCAATTTCTAT
Organism: Butyrivibrio sp.; assembly: GCF_024699075.1. The sequence continues at coordinate 19,185 of NZ_JAILQF010000222.1, read as the reverse complement.
ATGACAAAAATAATTTTTTGAACAAATACTCAAAAAAATCAGATTAATTTTGTAATGGGTATATAACATAAAATTTACACTCTTATTATCTTAATGGTTTTAATTTATTATAATAAGAGTTGGTAATGCCCAAATTACCTGTTATGATAATAGCTTTTCTGTATAGACATTTATAAAACTTACAAAGAGGTAGAATAAATTATGTTTTATGTAATCGTTAATCCCGGATCAGGTTCCGGAAGGGGATATTATACATGGAAGAAGCTTGAAGAGAGTTTTGTTGTAGCAAATCTCAAATATCAGGCCATCACGACCAAAAAAGCCGGTGATGCCAAGAGACTCACATCTTCACTTATAGAAAAGCATTCCGACGATAAGGAGCCTGTAAAGCTTATAGTCATAGGCGGCGACGGCACTATGAACGAAGTGATAAATGGCATTACAGATTTTGACAAAATAGTACTTGGTTATATCCCCGGAGGATCTGCAGGTGACCTTGCTCTTGGGCTTGGCCTTAAGATCGATACCAATGAGCTTATTAAAAGGATCACGGATGGCAAAGTTCTCCGTCAAACAGATATAGGAGAAGTTATATACAATCACGTATCATCTACTTATTCAAGGCTTCATGACGATGACATCGAAACTCAAAGATATTTTGATGTAAGCGCCGGAATAGGCTTTGATGCTGCTGTTTGCGAGGAAGCTCTCTCATCAAGGCTCAAGAAAGTCCTTAATGCCATAAAGCTGGGCAAACTTACCTACCTTTTCATAGCTCTTCATCAGATTTTTTCTGTAGAAAAAAATGCCATGGATATCACTACTATAGAAGGAGAACACCTGCACCTTGATAAAGCCCTGTTTGCTGCTATGATGATCCATCCTTTTGAAGGCGGAGGATTCATGTTCGGCCCAAATGCTGACTGCAATGATGGAATGTTCGATCTGTGCGTGGCAGGCGATATACCTATTCCTACTATATTAAGAGCCCTTCCTTCTGCCAAGAAAGGAAAGCATTTTAAATATAAAGGTATTCATGCTCTAAGAAGCAGTGAAATTCATATCAAAACCGAAAAACCACTTTGGGTTCATACTGACGGAGAAGTTTCCATCAAATCTGACGATATTTTGATAAAAAATACAGGATATAAACTTAAACTTCTGGTCTGATCCTCCGATATACTTTTCGGGTTTTTATTCTTTACGGTCTTTGTAATGTTTGACCATTTTTTACCGAAATATCGTAATTTTTTCAGACAGTTTAATCTTGCGATTATGTAAATGAGCGAGTATAGTAGTATTTGTAACTTTGGACATCTAGCTATTAACATTTTTAGTAAAGGAAAAGACTATGCAGAATTTCATAAAAGCAGATGCCTACAGCAAGCCTATAACATCAACAAGGGTCATCGAAACCATTCTGATGACGATCCCTACTGCAATATATGCTGTTATATACTTGGTGTGGTTTAACTACATAGAAACACGCAGAGTAATCCATTATACTGAAATGCACACAAGTTTGGATGATATGATTCCATTCTTGGAGATATTCGTAATACCGTATATATTTTGGTTTTTCTTTATCGCCTTTTGTACTGCATTTCCGTTATTAAAATATGAAAAAGAGGACTATTGGAGATTTATTATATTTCTTGGGACAGGAATGACACTATTTCTTGTAATCTCCACTATATTCCCCACAATACAATATTTAAGACCTACTCATTTTGAACGTACCAACATATTTACAAAACTTGTGAGCATCTTCTACAAGTACGATACACCTACAAATGTATTTCCAAGCATGCATGTATATAACGCTATTGGCGGTGCTTTTAGTATCACCTACAGCAAGAGATTCAGCAAAGGCTGGAAGATCTTCTCACATTTTGCATCACTTTCAATCGTACTTTCAACAATGTTCATCAAGCAGCATTCCGTAATTGATGTAGTAAGCGGAACAGCACTTGCACTTATAATGTATTATGTTGTATATCGTTCTGATATTGTTTTAAATTTCCTAAGGAAGATTCACCTTATCGATCCTGCTCCACAGGAAGGCGAAGTTGCAACTCAGGAATTAAGATTGTAAAAATAAGCTCTCTGCAAACGCAGAGAGCTTTATTTATGTTCATACTCACATTATTTAAGCTGTGTTATTATCAGCAATATCTATAGCATATTTTATTACCAATATCTATTGTATATCTGATATGCATTATCTAAGACGTTCTGTTTCAAATCTTGCAATAGTATCCAGACAATTTCTAAGATCAGCAAGTCTGTCATATACATCTCCAGGCTCAACTTCGACATCTATTGCCATAGCCATAATATCAATCATATCATCTGTAACTATGGGTCTTATCTTCTCAAGTATCTGAATCCTTGCCTTAGCAGAATCACTGTCAAGAAAGGCTACAACATTAGGATCAAGATTAAGTTCATCAGCTTCATCTTCTATAGTCTTATTCATATAATCGCTGTTAGAAGCTTTAATATCCATGGTCTTATTTTGAGGAGTACTCTGAACATTAATAACCGCTTCAGTTTTGGGCTGTGGACGAACTATAAAAGAACTATTAACTTCAGTATGAACTGCATTATCTGATCCATTGCCGCTTAGAAGTTCACGGTCAACAGGCTCAAATCTCATTTTCTGCCTGACATCCGGATATTTTAATCTGTCAACAGGACTCATGAACATAGAAAGAGGTCTTGCATATACTTTATAATCTCCGTACAAAGCCTGATATATTACAAGCTCCTCTTTGGTTTCTGAATGAATTGCAATAGTCAAAACCTGATAAAGATTTCCTTTAAAATGTCTGTAAATCTGCTGTGGAATAGGCCTTTCCATATACTGGTCCCCCTTTTTCTTTATATTAACCCTGTGAAGGCTTAGCTGAACACTTTACTATTATCATTTCTACACTTATAACGTCGTCAAGTTTGCCGCTCTTATAAGCTTCATCACTTTCAACGCACAATTCGAGGCAGCTTTTAAGATTTGCTGTAGTATAAGATCTTGACCAGTTAATATATTTACCGACTATAAATGGCGCAAGATGAACAGCTGACGCTATAGATCCTTTATCCTTGTGATTATCGACCATCTCCTTGACCTGAAGCATTATATTGAACTGCCTGAATATAAGCGCAAGTATTTTCTGAGGAGGTTCTCTAAGCGCAAGAAGGTCATAATACAGATCCATTGCTTTCTTCTGATTATGCTCTACTATTGCATCTGTCATGGCAAATATCTGATTTGAAAGCCAGTTAGCGCATACAGCATCTACATCTTCTACCATGACTGTGTCTCTTCCCTGACAATAGCATATGATCTTCTCAAGCTCATTGGAGGCATTGGACATATCTGTTCCAACTCTTTCGAAGAAAAAATTAACTGTGCTTTCTGTAGTCATAAAGCCGTTATTCTTAAGCCTTCTTGCAGCCCACATTCTAAGCTCCGCTATATCCGGTGTATCACATTCTATAGTGATACCGCCTGAATTTGCAGCTTTAAATACATCTTTACGCTTATCTACACTGCTTTCTACTATAAGAAAATAGGCTGTTTCAGAAGGCGACTTTAAATAATCAGCAAGCTCCGGACATCCGCTTTTAAATAGTCCTGACTCTTCTATCACTATGACACGCCTAGGGGCAAAAAAGGGCATTGTCTCTGCCATATCTATAACTTCCGCTATATTTATATCTTTGCCCTCATAACGGGACATATTCATGGAATCGCCGCTTCCAAGAAGCGCCTTTTTAAGCTCATCCCTGACCTGATTCCTGAGATATGCTTCTTCGCCATATACAAGATAGCAGTGCTTAAAGCTTTCCGCATTAATATCCTGCATTATATCTTTATGTTTAGCCTTAAATTCTGATGTCTTTGCTGGCATCATTGCCTCCCGATACGTCATTTCCGGCTTGGCCGGCAATATGTTCTGACTTTAATATCTTACCACAATACATTAACAGCTTCACGTTTATTAATTACCCGTTCTGATATACCAGGTCATTTTGCTATTTCTTCCATCACTATCAACAGTTATTGCTCCCTTTTCATAAGTTATATAGTATAAAGAGCCAATATTGCCGAGCCTTTCAAGCACTTCCTCATGCGGGTGTCCATACATATTATTACTGCCTGCTGATATAACTGAACATGAAGGATTTAGTATTCGCAGAAACTCTTCATCAGTTGTATATTTAGATCCATGATGAGGTACTTTCAATAAAGTTATATTACTAAAAACATCTTCATTTTGCTCCATGTACCTGTTAAGGCTTGTAAGTCCTTCCTCTTCTACATCTCCTGTAAGAAGGCTCGTGAATTCGCCGTATCTTAGAAAAAGCACCGTTGAGTGTGCATTGGCGCCTTCTGTCACAAGCCCCTGCTCCGGCCCTTCGCAGGTAATCGTAATATCTTTATTACCTGTTACCAGCTGATCTCCCCTTTTTATATATGAAACAGGTACACCTGCATTCATAGCAGCTTCTTCAAGCTCTTTATAATGATCCTCTCTGCAGCTTATAGCACAGTCAGGAAGTATAAGGCTTCCTATCTTAATTCCTCCATAAGGCATAGCCTCCAAAAGTTCCATAACTCCGGATATATGATCAGTATCCTCGTGAGTTATGATACAGGCATCGATATAACCTATTCCTTCGTATTTTAGGTATGGAGTTAATATATACTTACCAACATTTTTTCTTGAAGTACTGCCTCCATCTATCAGATATGTCTTATGATCCATTTCTATGACAATTCCATCTCCCTGACCTACATGCAGGAACGTCATACGAAGTTCAGGGCGTATACGTACTGACAGAATAATCACAGCAATAACAGGGATCAGATATACTAATATATATCTTTTGTATTTAACATATTCAATCAGCTTATGAATATATATTAAATTTTTTATTTTATTGTTAAATTCATTATTCTTGTCTTCTTTTTCGTATCTATTATCATTATCGTATTCATAATCTTTTTCATATCTACCATCATTATTGTATTCATAATCTTTTTCATATCTATCATCATTATCGTATTCATAATCTTTTTCATATCTATCCTCATTATCATATTCATATTCTTTTCCACATTGAACATCCTTTTCATGCTGATCATCCTTTATTTCTTCATGATAATTTAAGTACTTATATTTATTATCATTTTTAGTTTCATACATATTCCTCTTTTCCCTGGCATCTAATAATCTCATGTTTTGCCTTATATATTTATTAAATATAATAAATATAATAAGTAGCACATAATAGCACACAACCTGCCAGGCTTTGGCACATCCGGCATACCAGGTGTTAAAAGGCAGCATTCTGCTTCCAAGGCATACTATCTTATACATAGATAAGATAATATGGCACAAAAATCCGGGAATAGCAGCAATATCATTAGCTATGCTTCCGCTTATAAGTACTATTATCCCAAGTCCCAGCAAGATAGTCATAAATGGTATGACCAGGATATTAAGAAATGTAGAATACACAGGGAATGTATAATATGTATTCATCTGCACCGGAAGTGTAATAGCAGATACGCTTGCAGAAGCCTTGATAATAGACAAAGCACCTTCTGCCAGCTTTTCCTTGGCAATAATAAGATAATCTTTTAATGTAAGCTTTTGGGAATTTCTTATAAGCTTATCCATTTGTTTTTTCTTATCATCTTTGTGGAAATGCGACAAAGAAGGAAGTATAAGACCAATACCTATTACTGCACCAAAACTCATCATAAAGCCGCTATGATAGATATAAAGAGGCTGCTCTATTATAAGAAGGATAGCTGCAACTGCCATTGCCGTCAGCATATCATATGTTCTTCCAATTACAGTCGCAAGCATGTGAAGGCCAAACATAATAATGGCTCTTATAGCTGATGTTCCCATCCCACACATGATCCCATATGTCATCATGACAGCAATCGAAATAGCTGCTGCCTGTAATACTCCAATCCTTAGCTTCCTTATAAGTTTATAAAGGCCCATACCAAGAATTGATATGTGAAGGCCCGAAATACTAAGGATATGTATGATACCGGCGCCCTGATAAAGGCCTTTGATATCCTGATCCATGGACGTTCTGTCTCCAAGGAGCATAGCTTTCATGACAGATGCATCCTCTGTATCAAAAGTAGTATCAAGGATATTAGAAAAATGTGTTCTTATCCTGTACAATTCTTCTTTGAAGGAATTGCTATCATAATTTCTTCCTTGTACATATCCTTCTCGTATCTGATATTCAATTTTTAAAATCTTATAATATACGCGGCTGTCAAATTCTCCGGGATTACTTGCTCTTGCAAATGCGTAGTAATCCCCTTGTATATCAACAACTTCACCTATTTGTGGAATGTTACCGACACTGGTCTTATAAGTAGACGAAAGATATACTTTTACTATAGTATCTTCTTTCCCTGATTCTTTGATATATAGAACTGGTACCTGATTTCCATCGAAATCGGTTCCGGTATCTTTAGATGTGACCTTTCCCGATATAGTGATATACTCCCCATTTTCTTGTCCACTATCTGAATAATCTGGTGGATATAGAAAAAGGAATATATAGACAGCCGCCACAAATGCTATTGCTACAAAACATAGTGGACGCTTAAACATTTCTTATCTCTATTCTTTTATTATTTCAAGATTTCTTTCAAATGTACCGGAAAGACTAAGGCTATCCATAAATTTGACATCCTTATTTCCATCAACAGTTATCTGAACCTTGTTAACATCAGTAAATTCTGAAAGAGTATTTACTATTGAATAAATTGCTGTCTGAGCTGTAACAGTATACGGCTCAGTTGTAAATGTTGAATCAAGATCAACATAACATACACCGTCTCTAACGGTGATAGAATTAATAGTTGTCTGAGGATTTATAGTAGGATAAACTTCATCTGTGTTAGGGCCTGCAATAAGCTGCTCAAGAGCAACTCTCTCAATTGATATATTACTGTTAAAGACAATAGTACGATATACCTTTATAAGGCCATCACCTTCTTCATTGGTAAAATACAAAGTAAGTGTAACCTTCTCATATGTATTGATCTCATTACCGGCATTATAGATGAATGTATCCTCTGTCATTCCTCCTATAACGTTACCTGCTGTATCAGTCAAAGGATTTCCATTTACTTCAAATGTAACTGTCTTAACAGCTTCAATCTGAGTAAGAGTACGGACCATAGCAGCCCTGTCAAGAATTTCTGTAACATGCTCTACAGACTTATATGACTCATCAAAATTCAAGATAAGACTTTCATCTGTAAGGCTGTAATCAATAAGGGCAATTCTTCCTCCAAGAGGTGCTTCATAAGAAAATGAATCAGGATTACTTGAAAGCTGCTCGATAAGTTCAGCAAGAACCGCTTCTGTATCATCTATATCAGATGTAAGCGTATAATCTCTTTCGATAATTCCGGTTTCAGAAGTATTAACATAGTAGATCTTTACTTCATTAGCATCTTTTTCATCAAAGCTTCCACTTATACCAGAACCCTTGGAACATGCAGTAAGAACCATGCAGACAGCAAGAATAAGAGCCAAAAGAGCTCTTCCTGCTATTATTGACGATATTTTATTTTTCAAAGAAAAGCTATCGCTACTCATTCCTTTTATGATTCTCCCTGCCAACTCATTTAACCCGTTTAGATCATTTTATTTGGTATAACTAAGAGGTATTTTAATAGTAAAGGTTGTTCCCTCTCCTAGTACGCTATCTACATCAATAGATCCACGGTGCATAAGTATCGCACTCTTAGTTATGGAAAGACCAAGTCCTGTTCCGCCTATTTCTCTGGATCTTGACTTATCAACCCTATAGAATCTGTTGAATATAAGTTCTGTAGCATCTTCCGGAATACCTACTCCGGAATCAGATATCGTTATTGTAAATGACTGATGATCAGCATCAAGTATTACCTTAACCCATCCGGATTCTTTGTTGTACTTGATAGCATTCTCAACTATATTCATTATTGCAAGTGAAAGCTTGACTTCATCGATCTCAGCTGTAACAGCACGTCTTGAATCAAATGTTAGCTCTATATTATTCTTTCTTGCAATAGGGCGAAGTCTCTTAAGTATGATCTCAGTCATTTCATTTACATCAACTGTAGATATATTAAGCTGAGCAGATGTCTTATCCATCTTAACAAGTGACAGAAGATCATCTATTATCGAAGCTTCTCTGTCAACTTCCTTGCTTATATCCTGCATAAAGTCCTGATACATCTCTATTGGAGCATCCGGCTGTGCAACAAGCGTATCAGCAAGAACCTTCATAGATGTAATAGGGGTCTTAAGTTCATGTGAGACATTAGATACAAATTCCTGTCTTGACTCATCCAGTGTCTTCATTCTGCTCTGAAGCTGGTTAAAGGCTGTAACAATATGCTCAGTCTCCAAATAATCAGGAACAGAAATATCCTCGTTGGTAAAACCCGCCTTTATATCATTGATTGCATTAGTGATCCTGTCAAAAGGCTTAAGAAGTATATTAGCCGCAAACAATGAAAACATAAATATTATAATGATTATTATAAGTTCTATTGAGCTTGCATTTCTGTTAAGAATATCAAGAGTTGTACTGATATTCTCTGTAGAAGCACTTGTAAGAATTACACCGACAACAGTTTCTACTTCCTTCTCATTACCAGCTTCATCTTCAGTAATAACAGTTTCTGTAATAGGCGTAGTAATCTCTATATAACCATTATTGGCATCATAAACAGATGTTGTACCGGAATCACCTTGTTTAAGGCATTTTACAACCTCTTCCGAAATAATAGTCTTTTTTTCACTTATACCATAGGTATCTTTTATGATTTTAAGATTGTCATCAATGATCATGACACGCCCATCATAAAGGTTAGCAAGCATGTCAAGCTCAGCTCCGACAATTTCAGACGAGGTATCCTTCAGGTATCCATAGGTGATCAGATGATCAGCCAGAATACGAGCCTGTGTCTGTACCTCAGTTGTACGAACTGCGACTGCACGCCCTTCATACGTTTCTATGATCGCAAAATGTACGACCTGACAGGATATAAGTCCTGTCACAAAAACAAGTATAAAGATACGTACGCGCAGACTTCTGAATATATTGACTATCTTTAATTTATGTAATATTTCACTAAATGCAGATTTTAAATTCATACCTAATTATGCCTGAAAATAGTATCCTGAGCCCCATTTGGTTCTAACATATCTAGGCTCGCTGGGATTAGACTCAAGCTTCTCACGAAGTCTTCTTACATGTACATCAACAGTTCTGACATCTCCAGGATACTCATCTCCCCAGATATCTGTCAAAAGTTCATCACGTGAAAAGACCTTTCCGGAATGTGCAGCAAGAAGTTCCAAAACTTCAAACTCACGGCTTGTAAGGCTTATCTCTTTATCTCTTACAAATACTCTTCTGTATTCCTTGTTGATCTTAAGATCACCAAATACCATCTCTGACATAGATTCAACTGAAGCAGCACGACGAATTATGGCCTTAATTCTTGCCTTTACTTCAAGTATATTAAATGGTTTTGTGATATAGTCATCAGCACCGTATTCAAGTCCAAGGATCTTGTCCATGTCATCACCCTTGGCTGTAAGCATAATAACAGGAACATTACTGAACTCTCTGATAGCCTGACATACATCAAAACCTGAAAGTTCTGGAAGCATTACATCCAGAAGAATAATATCATACTTATTGGTCTTGGCCAGTTCCAAAGCCTCTGCGCCATCATAAGCGCAATCAACTTCCATATCATCCTGTTCCAGACTAAACTTAAGTCCCTTTACTATTGACTTCTCATCATCTACTACAAGTGCTTTACGTGACATTTGTTCCCCACTTTCTATACTGTTATTCTATCTTTGATCTGTTCAAATACTTTGTCTTTAATTCCGTTAACCTTTTTGATGTCCTCAATGCACAAAAAAGGTCCGTTTTCTTCACGATAAGCTATTATGGCATTGGCCCTCGATTCTCCGATACCGCTTAAGGTACACAGTTCTTCTATTCCGGCAGTATTAATATTTACTATACACTGAGTGTTATCAGAAGCCTCTTGAGGTGTCTGACTATTAGTATCTACCGGTGTTCCATCGCCTGTTACTACAAAATTATCATCTGAGGATGATAAAGAATCACTCCCATTATCCAAAGTCTGTTCATCTGAGCTGTTGAGCTCTGCAGTCTCGCTTATTGTAGGTACCTGGATCTTCATTCCATCAGAAACCTTCATAGCAAGATTTAGATATTCTGCATCGGCATCATCTGAAAATCCGCCTGCGGCTTCTATTGCATCTGCAATTCTCGAATCACCTGAAAGTTCATATACACCGCTGTTATTAACAGCTCCGCATACATAAACAGTGATAACACTTTCAGCTATACTGACACTCTCTACCGCCGTATCAGACAGGCTTAAATCACAAGTACTATCATTTTGTGAACTATCGTCTGCAAAAGACTCTTCTTCATTACTACTACATTCAGAAGCTGACTCTTTACTTTGTATAACCTGATAATCAGCCGATCTGCAACCATTCAAAAGAATAGTAGCAGTTACAAGGACCAGATATAATCCGGCTTTCGATCTTATAATTTGCATGTTCCTCCCTTAAGAGGATCCCGCCATGCATACATATAATATTTTATTTCAAAAACTAAGACCTTGCAAGTCCTTTTAGGCTTGCAAGGTCACTATATTTCAAACAAAATAATACGTTTTTAAGAACTATGCCGCTACTATTCAGTCATACCCTCATCATAGTACTCCTCAGCAGTCGTCCAGGAGACATCATTTGTAAAATCTATAGGGCTTTCTTCTATCGTCTGTTCGCTTCCGGATACCTGGGTTTTGACCCTGCTTGAAACATTTCTCAATGTCTCATTAGGATCAGCGCCTTCCCATATCTCTTCAAATGCAATCTCAAGCTGCATCCAGAAATTTGATGTTGCTATCATCTTGGGCATCGGAACTGACGCATCATAAGCTTCGATAAATCCTGAAAGACCACTTTCCTTGTGCTGGACAGTTCTGTTAGTTGAGACCTTACCTGTCATCTGATACATATCATCATCATATCTTCCGCACAGATATTCTGCTGCTTCATTAGCTTCTTTAGTATGCTCTGAATATCCATTCACTACTATGCATCTTGTTACTGACATGGTTCTTGTCTGTATATCATCCATAAGATCCGGCATTGGTACTACTCCATATTCATAAGAGCATTCACCATTTTGCTGAGCTTCTGATATAGCCCCAAGTGCATCAGTTGTAGCAAGAGTAAATACTATCTTACCGCCAATAAAGTCCTGTATGATTTCCTGATAAGAAGAAGTATTAGAATCAATAGCAAAGAACTGATTGAGCTGCTGATACAATTCCATACATCTTATAGCATCTTCATTATAAATATCTATAAGCTCGGAATTATCTCCGGCATCTCCTCCAATATTGATATAATTACCCACGAAGAAATAATTATAAAATATATCAGACACGTCCCATTTAAATACTGCCTCTACTTCTGCAGGTGCATTATAGGTCTCGGCAAATGTAATGATATCTGTTATAGTATCAGGTATCATCTCATTAACCTTTTCAGCGACCTCTTCATCTGATATTTCTACAGAGCCTTCAAAAGAGGCACTGTCAGAAGCAGCTTCTTCAGTAGCATCCTCTTCTATACCTTGAAGGTAATACTCATTTTCAAGCGAATCACGGGCTGCATTTTCAAGATATGTCTTATTATACAAAAGAGTACTTGTCTCAAAATAGTATGGATAAGCGATATACTGGCCATCATAGGTCACACTTTTAAGTGCAGCTGACGGATACTGATCCTGTGTAAGACTATTACTGTCTACAGGCACAGCCAGTCCCGCAAGGTATGCTTTTTCTAATGAATCATTAGTAAGAATATACAGATCAGGATACATCTCGCCCGCTGCCGAAGCTGCTGAGATGTTCTCAAGATATTCAAGAGCTGATACAAGCGTAGGTTCAAGTCTTGTGTATTTATGGGTATCATTATAATTTACTGATAACTGAAGTAGATAATCAGTAAGTGCATCATCATCATACCAAAGTCTTATTGTAGTCTTTTTTCTGGAAAAAAGAGAACTGTTTTCACCAGATAATACACTGCCTCCGCGTATAGCAAAAAATATTGAAATAAAAAGTACGCATACTGTCAGAATAACAGACAGAAGTCTTTTTTTCTTGTTCATCAAAAAATCTCCCAACATTATCCAGGCACAGCATGCGCACAAAGAATCATTATCAGATTTCCTTAAGACAGGCGTCAAGTATATCTATCATCTGATCGACATCATCTTTGGTAATAACCAGCGGTGGAACAAAACGTATGATCTCGGTTCCTGCATTAATGAGGATAAGACCCTTGTCCATAGCTTTTACTATTATATCTGCAACCGGTCTGTCAAATACCAGTCCCTGCATAAGCCCGGCTCCGCGCCTGGTGGTTATAAAATCATATTTATTTACGAGCTCATCAAGCCTTTGTTCAAGGTATGGAGCTACTGAATTCACATTGTCTATTATATTGTACTGTTCAAATAAATCAAGCACCTTGCTTATAGCAGCACATGCAAGAGGGTTGCCGCCATAGGTAGTTCCATGGTCTCCTGCCTTTAACGAATTCTGGCCAACCTTCTCATTTAGAAGGAATGCACCTACAGGAACACCGCATCCAAGTGCCTTTGCACTTGTCATGATATCAGGCTTTACACCATACTTCTGCCATGCATACATGTAACCTGTTCTGCCCATTCCGCACTGAATCTCATCGAGTATAAGAAGGATATCTTTCTCATCACAAAGTGCACGCACCTTTTTAAGGAATTCTTCATCTGCAGGAAAAATACCGCCTTCTCCCTGAACAGTCTCCATGATTATAGCACATGTTTTGTCATTTACGTTTTCAAGAATGCTTTCATAATCATTCATTTTGGCAAAACGTATATTGCCGATCATTGGTTCAAAAGGTTCACGGTACTTAGGATTTCCAGTAACAGATAAGGCTCCAAATGTTCTTCCATGGAAAGAATGCTCCATGGCAATTATTTCATGATCATTATGACCATCTTTTAAGAATGCATACTTTCTTGCTGCTTTCAATGCTCCTTCTATTGCTTCTGCTCCAGAATTGGTAAAAAAGACACGGTCCATACCGCTTACTTTTTTGAGCTTTCTTGCAGCTTCAATAGCCGGAACATTATAGTAATAATTTGATGTATGAATAACCTTGTCTATCTGATCCTTAAGCGCATCATTATACTCTTTGTTGTTATAGCCAAGAGCAAATACTGCAATTCCGGAAACAAAATCAAGATATTCTTTGCCATCGATATCATAAAGATGAACACCATCTCCGTGGTCAAGAACTACCTGATAACGGTTATATGTATGAAGGAGGTCCTTCTCGGCCTCATCTATATACTGCTTCATTGTGTCGGACATTTCATTTCTCCTTTATTATTACTTATTGCAACAAGATAGTTCATCTGTATCGTTCATGAACATGGTTCCGATACCTCTGTTAGTAAATACTTCAAGAAGAAGACAATGAGGAATTCTTCCATCAAGAATATGCACTCTGTTTACCCCTTCTCTTACAGCTGATACACAGTTTCCGAGCTTTGGAAGCATTCCGCCGCCAATCTGGCCTGATGCAATCAGCTCATCTGCTTCTGAACATGTCATGCGGCTTATAAGGGATGATTTGTCATTGATATCCTTGTATACTCCTTCTATATCTGTAAGGAATGCAAGCTTTTCTGCTCCTACAGCCTTAGCTATAGCACATGCTGCATCATCTGCATTGATATTATAGGTATCAAAATTATCATCAAGACCTATTGGAGCGATTATAGGAAGATAGTCTCTGTCAAGAAGATCATATAAGATCTTGGGATCAACCTTATCAACATCTCCAACGAATCCAATATCTTTTCCATCAGAATACTTCTTCTGAACATGTAAAAGACCTGAATCCTTACCGCTTATTCCTATAGCCTTGATTCCAAGTTCCTGTACCATGGTAACAAGCTGTTTATTAACCTTGGACAGAACCATTTCAGCTATTTCCATAGTCTCTGAATCTGTCACTCTAAGGCCATTAACAAATTCAGCCTGTTTTCCGACTTTGCCTACCCAGTTACTGATAGCCTTGCCGCCGCCATGTACTATGATTGGCTTGAATCCAACAAGTTTAAGAAGGGTTACATCCTGGATGACATTTCTCTGGAGCTCTTCATTGCTCATGGCACTTCCGCCATATTTAACTACGATTATCTTACGATTAAATTTCTGAATATAAGGAAGCGCTTCAATAAGCACCTCAGCTTTTTTCATTACATCCTGCATATCCTTATCCACTGTCATATTCTCCTTAGCTTCTGTAATCTGCATTGATCTTTACATAATCATAAGTCAGGTCGCATCCAAATGCTGTTGCTTCTTCACTACCCTCATTCATATTGGCAACAACCATCACTTCCGCTTCCTTCATGATCTTAACTGCAAAATCCTCATCAAAATCCAAAGGATTACCATGATCGAATACCTTGAGTTTGCCTGCCTTACTTTCAAAATAGAGTTCAACGTCAGTCTGATCAAACTCTGCTCCGGAATATCCCATAGCACACAGGAATCTTCCGAAGTTAGCATCACATCCGAATATTGCAGCCTTTGATAGATTGGAGCCTACAATTGCACGTGCGAGCGTTCTTGCATCATCCTTACTTTTTGCATTAATTATCTTTGCTTCAAAAAGCTTACTTGCTCCCTCTCCATCACCTGCCATCCTTCTTGCAAGGAATCTGCATACAGTATATAGAGCTTCATAAAACTTATCATAATCTTCATTTTTAGAGGTTATAGTCTCATTTCCTGCAAGTCCGTTAGCCATAAGAAGAAGTGTATCGTTAGTAGATGTATCTCCATCAACTGTTATCATGTTGAAGGTGTCTTTGATAACACTGCTTAAGGCTTCCTGCATGAGCTTTTTGTCTATAGAAAGGTCTGTTGTGATAAATCCAAGCATGGTGCACATGTTGGGATGGATCATTCCTGATCCTTTACTCATTCCTCCGACAGTGACAGTCTTACCTGATGCTTCAAATGTAACAGCATACTCTTTGTTAATAGTATCTGTAGTCATGATGGCTTTAGAAGCTTTGGTTCCTGCTTCCTTATCATGGCTTAAAGTCTTACTCATCATTGATACGCCATTTACAAGCTTATCAACAGGAAGCTGCATTCCTATTACTCCTGTTGATGCAACTGCAACTGTATTAAAGGGAACCGAAAGCTCTTTTTCCACAGCTCTTGCAGTAGCTTCGCAGGCGTCAAAGCCTTCCTTGCCGGTACAGGCATTGGCTATTCCGGAATTTACAACAACAGCCTGCATCTTATCCCCTGAATATACAATCTTCTGATCCCACATAACGCATGCCGCTTTGACCTGATTGCTGGTAAATGTTCCCGCACATTCACATGGTACATCAGAATAGACCATGGCCATATCTGTTCTTCCCTGATACTTAATTCCTGCTGCGCAGTCGGCAGCTTTAAAACCAAGCGGGGATGTAACACCGCCTTCTATAATATTCATATCACTTCCTCCAAATGCTACGCTTATGATCAACTGCAGCTACTATCTCACAAGGAAGCAGCTGTATGTATAACTTAGTATGTATAACTTAGTATTTATACCTTTAATGCAAGTATATATCTTTTTTATAATATTCATTTATTGAATATAGTAATATTGTCAGGATCAATAACATGATCATAATAGTTCATGTCATTTCTAAGTATCCATCCCATCTTCTGCCAGAAGGCATTACCACCTTCATTGGTGACAAAAGCATTTAAAGCAACCTTGCAGATCTTCTCTTCTTTGAGTTTCTGAAGACAAAAGTCTACCATATGCTGACCTATGTGCCTTCTTCTGTAATCAGGAGAAACACATACATGATACATACACGCTCTTCTTCCGTCATGTCCGCATAATATAGCTCCAACTATCTTGCCATCCTCAACATCAACACAGCTGGTAGTAGGATTTCTTCTGAGAAACATCTCGATTCCTTCTTTTGAATCATCTATGCTCCTTATTCCAAAACCCTTTATAGACATCCAAAGTGAATATACATCATCGTAATCTTCAACTGTCATTACACGAACCATTTAAATTATCCTCTTTCCTTTTATGGGAAGCAGGGAACGATATCAAGTCCCATGCTTTCATCAAGTCCAAATAAAATATTCATATTCTGAACAGCCTGTCCTGCTGCTCCCTTTACAAGGTTATCAAGCGCGCCCATCATTATGATTCGGCCTGTTCTTTCATCAATCTTAAATCCTATATCTACATAATTAGAAGTTTCAACCCATCTTGTCTCAGGATATACACCATCATCAAGGACTCTTATAAACTTCTCATTACCATAATATTTTTCATAAGCTGCTCTTACTTCTTCAGAAGTAGGAAGCTTGCCATCCTTTTTATTAAGTGTTGCATATTCTGTTGCAAGGATTCCTCTGTTCATAGGAGCAAGGTGAGGAGTGAAATTTATAAGTATCTCTTTACCTGCTGCATATCCAAGCTGTTCTTCGATCTCAGGCGTATGACGGTGATTGGCAACGCCATAAGGCTTGGCACTTTCATTAACTTCACAGTAAAGATTGGCAACCTTGGCGCCTCTTCCTGCACCTGATACGCCGCTAAGAGCATCTACAATAAGAGTAGAGGGATCAATAAGACCTTCTTTGACCAAAGGATAAGCTGTAAGGATGGAACAGGTTGTATAGCATCCCGGATTAGCAACTATTCTTGCTCCCTTAATCTTATCTCTGTTGATCTCGCACAGGCCATAAACTGCTTCATCAATATACTGAGGAGCCTTGTGCTCTATCTTGTACCATTTTTCGTAAACGGAAACATCTTTAAGTCTGAAATCTGCAGAAAGATCAATTATCTTGACCTTTTTAAGAATATCTTCATTAACGAGTGATGCGCAAAGCCCTTGAGGTGTTGCTGTAAAGATAACGTCAACTTCTTCTGCAAGCTTGTCCATATCCTCGCCAAGACAATCTGCATCTACTAATTTGAAAAGATTCTGATAGATAGATGCATATTTCTGATCTATATAACTCCTGGAGCCATACCATACAACTTCTGCCATAGGATGCATCTGTAAAAGTCTTACGATCTCAGCTCCGGCATATCCTGTTGCGCCAATAATTCCTACCTTTATCATTTAGGACCTCCATATCAAGCAATTGATTTATTGATTAATTTTACCCTTATTAATACGATGGAAATTTACTTAAACGCACGTTACTATTATAATGTATTTGGCGATAAAATTCCCGATTTCTTTTTGTATGCATGCCTTAGTATACGACTAGGTGTATAATAATGCAAGTCTTTTTTAATATTTATACATTATTTTAAAAATTTTCTAAATATTTATACATTTTCTTCTTGCATTATGCATCAAGAGGTAGTATATTTACTCTTGTCATCAATTTAAGTTACAGCACGAATTAAACTTTACATGCCTTTTTGAGGTTTATTTTTCCACTGTAGCTTTATTTCATTATTAAATATACATTTTAATTAGAATTTTTATTCATAATCAAATGGAGGAATTATCTATGGCAGCAAAGAAAAAGGAAAAAGTTATACTTGCATATTCAGGCGGTCTTGACACTACTGCAATTATTCCATGGCTCAAAGAAACATACGGATACGATGTTGTATGTGTATGCGCAGATTGCGGACAGGGCAATGAGCTTGATGGTCTCGAAGAAAGAGCAAAGGCAAGCGGTGCATCTAAATTATATATTGAAGATATAACAGATGATTTCTGTGATAACTATGTAGTACCCTGTGTTCAGGCTCACGCAGTATATGAGAACAAGTATCTGCTTGGAACATCAATGGCTCGTCCTGCTATAGCTAAGCGTCTTGTAGAGATTGCAAGAAAAGAAGGAGCTACTGCTATCTGCCACGGTGCAACAGGTAAAGGAAATGATCAGATCCGTTTCGAGCTTGCATTCAAGGCTCTTGCTCCTGATGTACGTGTAATTGCTCCATGGCGTGATCCTAACTGGAAACTTCAGTCACGTGAAGATGAGGAAGAATACTGCAAGAAGCATGGAATCAATCTTCCATTCTCTCATAGCAACAGCTACAGCCGTGACCGTAACCTCTGGCACCTTTCACATGAAGGTCTTGAACTTGAAGATCCTTCTAAGGAGCCTAATTACAAGCACATGCTCGTACTTGGTGTAACACCTCAGGAAGCTCCTGACAAGGAAACAGATATCACTATGACATTTGAAAAGGGTGTTCCCAAGACTGTAAATGGCAAGAAGATGAAGGTATCTGATATCATCCGCACTCTTAACGAACTTGGTGCCAAAAATGGTGTTGGCATTATCGATATCGTAGAAAACCGCGTTGTTGGTATGAAGAGCCGTGGTGTATATGAAACTCCCGGAGGAACAATCCTTTACGAAGCTCACCAGCAGCTCGAAGAGCTCATCCTTGACCGTGATACTTATGCACTCAAGCAGGAAATGGGCAACAAGCTTGCACAGATCGTATACGAAGGCAAATGGTTCACTCCTTTAAGAGAGGCTGTACAGGCTTTCATCGAGAGCACACAGCAGTATGTAACAGGAGAAGTTCACTTCAAGCTTTATAAGGGCAATATCATAAAGGCCGGAACAACTTCACCATATTCTCTTTACAATCAGGATATTGCTTCCTTCACAACAGGTGATATGTATGATCATACTGACGCTAGCGGATTCATCAATCTGTTCGGCCTGTCATTAAAGGTTCGTGCACTTAAGATGCAGGAAGTTGATGAAAAGTCCAAGAAGTCCAAAAAGACAGCAGTTAAAAAGAAATAAAATGAATGTTTAAATAACAGCATTATACCCTAATGGCATCAGGCAGTTTCCATTTTACTTGCCCGATGCCATTATTTTTGTTTAATCTATACATTGGATATATTCATTTTGAGTGTTACAATTTGCATTAGTATCAAGGGGAGGATAATTTTCAATATGAATTCAATACTTCTCAT
>NZ_JAILQF010000208.1 GCF_024699075.1 Butyrivibrio sp. | reverse complement strand
GTACAATAAACATGGACTACCGCAGCCTCTACCTGCACTTTGAAAACGGCTGTCTCTACGCTGACTGCGACGCAGTAAAGCAGACAAAAGAGGACTTTGAAAGAATCTTCGAAGTATCTAATGAAGTAACTGACTACTATGCATCAGGCCGTGGCGCCTTTCTGCGCTTTAGCCAGCTGGTCTTAAGGCTCGCCGCTCCGCTGATGTGATGCAGGGGTAGGAAGGATGTAGCTCAAAATCTGCTTGCACGGCAAAAAACAGAGCCATAAGCAGCGATGAAACGCTTCGTTCCTTTAGTGACATCTAAATCTACGCGACATCGTGATCTCTTCCTTATGTCATGACCTCGGCATAATCAAACGGCACGAGAAGTTTGAAAACAACATCGTATGCTGTTATTTCCACCCGTTCAAAATACATATGGGACACATATGATCTAAATCTGCAGAAATTTTGCGCCAAAAATAAGACAGGATTTCTCCTGTCTTATCAGAAAACTACTATTCTGTTATCTTCCCTTTAATTTCTGCTACTAAATTATGTACAGTAGTACATGGGCACATCTCAGAAGGTTTTGTATAGCCATTATCAATACACTGCTTATACTTCTGCTCCGCAATCTTCAAAGCTTTTGTTTCATCACCCGTCTGAGCCAATCTCCGATATAAGCTTTTATCAGCTTTATCGTAATTATTACCGGTCTTTGATTTAAACAATTGTCCAAATCTATCACAACACGTCCATGATTCCTGAATATTTGGCATCGAACCATAATAAGCATGCATCCAAATTTCAAAACATGGATTGGACCACCCAACATTTATATCCTTCTTTTTAGCTTCCGCTATTATCTCATCAAAATCCTTAACCTGATCCCTATCAAAGACAATCCATGAATTTCTGTACTGTGGATCATATGCCGTAAATTCAATACACTTATCAATCAATCTCACAGTTTTGGTCTCTACCACTTTGACTACAAGTTTATCTTGAATCTCTTTAGGTAAATCTGAATGAAGACCATCAAAATAACAACGCTCTGTTCCTTCTGTATCAGTAACAATCAGATAATACCCTAATTCTGGGACCCTTGTGTTCCTACGTTGCTCCCTAGTTTTTCGATTTCCTGTTCTATCTTTTTTCGCCATTCCTTAATCCTCCTTAAGTATGTCAATCGTCTTAAGAGTTGGAATAGCACCATACTTTCCGAGCAGATAGTTCTTCTCATAACTCTCATCCTTACGGATCTTCGTGCCATCTTCACTTATAAAGTCAGCCAAAGAATACAAAGCTGAAACACCATTTGTATCCTTTTCTGTAAACCAGATTTCATCTCTTCTTAAAAGTTGGTTAGACAGTTGCCATGTATCATGTGTAGTAAAGATCAACTGAGCATGATTTACATTTACCTCAGGATTCAAGAATATAAGGATAAAGTTTCTCACAAGAAGCGGATGCAAACGAGCATTTAACTCATCAATAAAATAAACACTTCCATTTTGCAGTACTTCTTGCAATTCAGGATATAGCGCAAACATTTTTAATGTTCCTGCCGATTCCATTCCTAAAGGTATTTCTGCAACCTCATCAGAATCTATCTTCTTATGAATCGAATTTATCTTATAGGTAGATTCCTTTGAATCACCCTCTGTAGGAACTTCCTCCACATTAAACCCCTTAATATTCTCATCAAATGATGAAAAATACTGTACAACCTTCTGTTGAATATCCTTATCCTCTACGAATCCCTTTGGAAGTCTTCTGGATAAAAAGAAGTTCGTATACGCATTTCCAAAGTCAGCAAACTCGTTAGCCAAGAACCAATCTCGAACCAACTTGCACTTGTCAACTTTCAGTTTTGCCCCTAAAGAAACAATCAGCACCTGCTTATCCAATGCAACTTCTATATTATTTCTAGTAGACTTTGGTAATCCAGATAAATCCAATTCATTCTCTTCATCTGATCTATAAAAAATAGTCTTATAGTCTCTGGCCGTCTTTGCCTTATAGTTCAGCCACTCTTCAGTAACGCCTTCCTTGCCAATGCAGAATCCATAATTATAGCTCTTCTCTGACTTATCTCCAGGTACTGTAAAATATACTTCAAAACTCGATTCAGCATCTTCTGAGACACCATCAAACAAAAACGGTGTTGGTCGATTCTCCTCGAACTTTACAGGATCATCACCATAATGCAAGGAATTAACTACATACTCCACCATATACTCAAATGCACTATATACATTGGACTTACCACTTGCATTAGCACCATAAATCGCTGCAACAGGAAGTATTTTCTCATTGCTAACACTAACCACTCTATCATTAAACTCAGACATCTTTGCAGCTGAAAGATCAAGCGTTGCATCATCTCTAAATGATCTAAAGTTCTTGAAATTAAATTGAATCAACATCGTTAATACCCTCTCTTTCTACTGTAGTATATCCCATTTTTATCAA
>NZ_JAILQF010000194.1 GCF_024699075.1 Butyrivibrio sp. | reverse complement strand
GTGATCTTCATCATATCTTCAGGCTTAAGGTCTTCTATTCCTGCAATCCTTGAAGCCTGATTAGTGATTATCTCTTCAAATATATTTCTTACTTCACGGGCATTGGCAAAGTTACCGTTTGAAGCAAGTTTTCTCTGCGTTATAAGCTCTTTAACATGCTGTTTGGTATCTTCTTCGATGACATAATCATACTTCTTACAGTTCATATCAAATATATCCATAAGTTCGTCTATCGTATAGTCAGAAAACTCAATATATTTGTTGAACCTGCTCTTAAGACCCGGATTGGAGTTTATGAATTTCTCCATAGGCTCTGTATAACCTGCAACAATGACTACAAGATCGTCTCTGTGATCTTCCATTGCTTTAAGTATAGTATCTATAGCTTCCTGGCCGAAGGCGTCATCTTTTTGTGACAGAGCATAGGCTTCATCTATAAATAGAACTCCGCCCATAGCCTTCTTGATAAGCTCCTGAGTCTTGATTGCAGTCTGACCTACATATCCTGCTACAAGTCCTGAACGGTCTGTCTCAACAAGCTGTCCCTTGGACAGAACTCCAATATTCTTATAAAGCTTTGAAATAATACGGGCTACTGTTGTTTTACCGGTTCCGGGATTACCTGTAAATACAAGATGAAGAGATACAGGTACAGATTTAAGTCCTGCATCCTGTCTTGTCTTTTGAATCTTAACGAAATTGGTAAGCTCCTTAACATCTGCTTTTATAGTATCAAGACCTATAAGCTTATCAAGTGTCTCCATTGGGTCTTCTTCTGGCTCTTTTGGGGCACCACCTTCAGATTCTTTATTATCTGTCAGGCCATTATCAGAAGCTGTCTTTGAAGAAGGCGATGTTACACCGTTTTCTGTCGCCTCACTTACCTTTGTATTAAATTCGCTTAATGCATTTTGAGCATCTTTAAGCGGATCATCATTACTTTTGGTATTAGAGCTGCCATTTACCAAAGAACCACTATTTGTATTTAGACTGCTGCCTGTATTTGAATTGCCACTTCCAAAGAAGTCCCCGTACAATCCGCTAAGCATGCTACTTTGAGAATTCTGAATCTGATTCAGGACATCTTCAAGTTTTTCTTTTTCCCTCTTGTCCATTTTCCACCTCTTTTATATAAGTCAGATATGTAAAGTGTCTACTTGCATCTGCTTTATCTGCACATTATCTATTAGATAATACCACATATTTCACCAAAAAAGGTGCCGCAACAAGCAGCACCTTCCTTGTAACCTGTATATTTATTACAGCTATAAACGCCTATCCCTCTTTGACCTTAAACTTATCAATAAGATCATTAAGACTTGATGATTCTTCAGAAAGCTGAGTCGATACAGCACTTGATTCCTCAGCTGTTGCAGAGTTACTTGATACAACATTGGATATCTGCTCGATGCCTTCTGTGATCTGCTCCATACTTGTAACCTGATCCTTAGCCATATTTCCGGATGTAGTCATCATCTCTGATACATGGTTAACTGATTCAACAACCATTTCAAGAGCAGCTTTGGTTTCATCAACAACTTCATTACCATTGGATATCTCATCCATCGTGTCACTTATAAGCTGATGAGTATTCTTGGCAGCTTCAGATGACTGGTTTGCAAGCTGACTTATCTCACCTGCAACAACTGCAAATCCCTTACCTGCATCGCCTGCTCTTGCAGCCTCGATCGAAGCATTAAGTGCAAGAAGCTGAGTCTGCTTGGCAATAGCTTCAATTGAATTGGTAACAAGCTCAATTTCTTTGGAAGCTTCTGTTATTCTTGTCATGGCATCTGTAACAAGGTGCATCTTACGAGCAGATGTATCTACATCTTCTTTAACCTTCTGTGCCATCTCATTGGACTGCTGAGCAGCATCTGCAACATTCCTTGTCTGTTCCGTAACTGTAGAAACAGAAGCTGTAAGTTCCTGTATTGCTGCTGCCTGGTCGGTAGCACCTTCTGCAAGAGCACTTGCTCCTTCTGACATATTCTGAGCGCCTATTGATACCTGAGATGAAGACTCTCTTACCTGTGCAAGAGTAGTTGATAATCTGTCGGCAATATCGTCAAGAGCATCCTTTATAGCAACATAGTCACCAATGTACATATCAGGATTATCAGTTCCTTTTGTAAAGTCTCCCGTTGCCATTCTTCCAAGAGATTCACTTATATCAGTAACAATAGATGCTGTATAGCTTGTCGACTTTCTAAGATCATGGGCAAGTTCTCCAAGCTCATCCTGAGCCCTGTAGTCAATCTTTATATTAAGTATACCTTCTGACATTTCTCTAGCAGCATCTCTTACTTCATCAACAGGTTCTACAATACTCTTTGCAAGAGTTTTGCCTGAATTAGCAATATAGAGAACTGTTGTAAGTATAATAAGGACTGAAAGAGCTGCTGTAGCGCCTGTAGTAACAAGAGTCCTTGTATATACAGCCTGTCCATGTTCTTCTATCTCAGCTGAAACAGTCTTAAGATCAGATGCAACTTCATTGATCGACGGATAAAGTGTTCCATCAAAATATTCAAAAATCTCATCTTCAGTAGAAGTTCCATCATAGAACATTGCTTCCATAGTTTTACCATTCTCTTCAACTATGGCAAGATGCTCATAAAACTGTTCAATCATGTCAGCATTATCATATACTTCTGAAAGACTTTCCTTATAGCCGGCAAAATCTTCAAATGCCTCAGATACCTTTTCAAGTTCAGAATTTCTGACCTCTTCCGTTGTAGCAGACAATGCCCACAAAAGATGTTTGGATAAAGCCTGTATATCTATTCTAATATCACCCTGAATATTGTCAGCTTTAAGATCTCTTGAATAAATAGAGTATACACCCCAGACTGACATAGCTATAGTAACAGCCATAAATGCAATAACAAGGGCAAACCTTATACTTGCACTTTTAAAAATTTCGGTTACTTTTTTAGATACTGGCTGATTCTTTAGTTTCTCCTTATCAGCCGAAATCATTCCTTTAATATTCATAATTAACCTCCGACAGTTAACTGCCAAGTACCTGAAATAATGGAAAAATTAGAGCCAAAGAACTTATACATAACTTTTATCGGCATTTATCAACATTACTTAATAATTATTATTAAATAATAGAGTTAATTTTTTTTATTTCATATCCGATATTACATATGGCTAAAATATTTTCTATATATAGCCTCTTTGTTTCAAAATGTCTTCACTTTATATGGCACGCAGTTAATTTATTACTATAGATGAACGGATGCATCTATATCAAAAGTATTATTTAACAAATTTTATGCTCTATATATTTGAGCAAAAAGGAGTATGTATGCTGAAAAAAATGAGTCTACGAATGAAAATGTTACTTGGTATTCTTCCCATTGTTGCGATCTCACTAATACTTGTAACTTATATTAGTGTAACCAAATTTTCATCTGCATTTCAGACATTGACAGCTGAAAAGGCTGCTCAGACACTCGAAGCCAATTCCAATTCTGTAAATACGACTTTGGAAACTCTTCGCAACACGGCAACAGTTCTTTCCAATAACGTAGGTACAAGTTACACCTATACGGATCTTGAAAACTATGAGGAGATCTTCTCTAATGTTATAAAAGGTAATGATGTAATTTCAGGAGCCGGAATATGGTTTGCCAAAGGGGTATATAATAACCAGGAATATGCTGGTCCTTACTGGTATAAAGATGGTGATAGTATCGTATACACTGATGAATATTCAAATGCAGAGTATGACTATTTCTCTCAGGAATACTATACAGACGCAACTTCCATGACAACACTTGATGCTTCTATTACAGACCCATATTATGATGCTTCCAGCGGAACGATCATGGCTACATGCTCAGCTCCTATATTTAATTCTGCAGGAGAATGTATAGGATGTATCACAGTAGATACAGTTCTTGGTTCTATTCAGGAAATGGTATCTTCAATGTCACTTGGAACCACTTCTACTCCTATACTTCTTACATCAAGCGGAGTATACCTTTACGATATAGATTCCAGTAAGACAGAATCATCGCTTAATATAGCTGATGATCCTGATATGGATGGCATAGCAGAATATGTACTTGCAAATGAAAACGGTGTTGGAGGTATAGAGAAATCTGATGGAGCAATTATATACTTCTACGATACTATACCGGAAGTAGGATGGAAACTTGTCCTGACGCTTTCCGAAAAAGAGCTTGATGCAACCATGATCCAGATTCGTAATCTTCTTGTTACTATCTGCGTAGTAGCTATAGCTGTATGTGCACTTGTAATACTCCTTCTTGTTAACTCCATATCAAATAGCGTTAAGAACGTTAAGACATTTGCCGGTCAGCTTGCAAGCGGCGACTTTACTATTAACAAGATTCATTCCAAGAGCAAGGATGAACTTGGTCAGATGTCAGATTCGCTTAATGAAATGTATGAAAATAATAAAGGTGTTATCTTGAAGGTATCAAATGAATCTGAAAAAATTGACGAAGCTAGTTCAACTCTTGAAGGCATGGCAAGTCAGCTCACTAATGAATTCCAGGCAATTCAGTCCAACATGACAGGTGTTAATGATGCTATGATGAGCGCATCAGCAGCTACCGAAGAAGTTAATGCTTCTGTAGAAGAAGTTAATGCATCAGTTCAGCTGCTTGCTGATCAGGCTGATGAATCAAGAGGCCAGGCTGAAGATATTGAAAAAAGAGCTAAAGAAATTGAAGAGAGTTCTAAAGCAGCATATGATCATGCAATTCAGATTGCTTCAGAACGTGAGTCAGATATAGAAGCTGCAAATTCACAGGCAGATGTTGTACAGCAGATTGGTTCACTTGCCGATTCTATAGCAGAGATCGCAGATCAGATCAATCTCCTTTCACTCAACGCTTCTATCGAGGCTGCCCGTGCAGGAGAACATGGTAAAGGATTTGCAGTTGTAGCTACTGAGATCAATAAGCTTGCAGGTGATACAGGAGCTGCTGTTGGTGAGATTCAGAATACTGTTGCAGGCGTACAGGAAGCCTTCTCTAATCTCCTTAATGCAACCAATGAGCTTCTTACTTTCCTTAAAGAGACAGTTACACCTGACTATGATAACTTCGTAAATGTAGCTCAGCAGTACGGAGAAGATGCTCTATCCTTTGGACAGACATCAACCTCAATTGCTGAAATGGTCGGAACCATAAGAGGAGCTATGAGCGAGGTAAGTTCTGCAATCCAGAATATTACAGAGTCAACACAGGATACAGCTACAAGATCATCTGACATCACAGATACAGTTAACTCTGTATCAAACGTTGTTGAAAATGTATCTGATATGTCCAGCAAGCAGTCTGTAATAGCAAAGAACCTTGCCGGCGTTGTAGCAAACTTTAAGCTTCGCTGATCATTTCTTAACAAATAATTAAGCCCCCGCAAAAGCCGGGAGCGTCATAAGACAGTAATGTTCAAGAATTTAAGAATGGGAAGGCGTGACTTTGGTCACGCCTTTTCTTGTGCTAAGAGTTCATTCAGAGGGATGAATCCCAATCCGCTAATGTGGTCGTTGGACTGCTTGGTAATAAAAGTCCTGATTATCCATTTTTCAAAATTATACCTATGTTAGCATTGAAGAGT
>NZ_JAILQF010000174.1 GCF_024699075.1 Butyrivibrio sp. | reverse complement strand
AGTATATTGATTCCAAAGGGTATGACAAAGCCAAAGTTGCTGTGGAGATCAATATGGACATTTTGCCAAGGTGTGATTATGACTTACGGGAATTAAAAAATGGTGACACTGTGGAAATTGTTTCTTTTGTGGGAGGTGGTTGATGATCTCTAGGGATGAGCTTGATAGGGCATTTGACCAGCGATTTAGTAAGGAAATTCAGGTAAAACTAAGAAATGCCAGAGTTGCTATAGCAGGTCTTGGAGGACTGGGATCAAATATAGCTGTGGCTCTGGCAAGGTCTGGTGTTGGGCATATGCTGCTTGTGGATTTTGACCTTGTGGATATTACAAATATAAACCGCCAGGCCTATGGTATATCTCAAATTGGTAAACCAAAGACGCAGGCTATTCTGGAAGTACTTGCAGAAATAAATCCTTATCTGGACATTGAGATAATGCAGACAAAGGTTACAGAAGACAATGCTGCTGATATTTTTGAGGGTTATACGATCATTTGCGAAGCATTTGATAAGGCGGATCAGAAAGCAATGCTGGTTAATACCTTACTTGAAGAATTGCCGGACGCAGTGATTGTATCTGGTAATGGTATGGCGGGAGTAGGTAGTTGCAATGATATAAAAACTATTCAAAAAATGAAACGTCTTTATATCTGTGGTGATGAAAAAACAGATGTGGATGATGGCATTGGACTGATGGCGCCACGTGTTTTGACAGTTGCGGGGCATCAGGCCGGTCAAGTTATAAGACTTATTTTGGAACTAAAATAATTTTTTTATAAGAGGTAAAAAATGAAAGAGCTAGAAGAAATGAAAAATGACAAATTAGTACTTGGGGGACATGAGTTTAATTCAAGGTTTATCCTTGGTTCAGGTAAGTATAATATCAACCTGATAGAAGCTGCTATAGAGCAGGGCGGCGCAGAGATCATCACACTTGCAGTTCGCCGTGCCAATACTTCGCAAAAAGAAAATATTCTGGATTATATCCCTAAAGGAGTAACGCTTCTTCCAAATACTTCAGGAGCACGTAATGCCAATGAGGCGGTTCGTATAGCAAGACTGAGCCGCGAAATGGGATGTGGGGATTTTGTAAAGATTGAGATCATGAATGATTCTAAATATCTTTTGCCAGATAATTATGAGACTGTTAAGGCTACAGAAATCCTGGCTCAGGAAGGCTTTGTAGTGCTTCCATATATGTATCCGGATTTAAATGTTGCCAGAGCCCTTAAGGATGCAGGTGCTGCTGCAATCATGCCTCTGGCTTCTCCAATTGGAAGTAACAGCGGACTGGAAACCAAAGCATTTATTCAGATACTCATTGATGAAATAGAACTTCCGATCATAGTGGATGCAGGAATAGGCCGCCCATCTCAGGCCTGCGAGGCGATGGAAATGGGCGCTGCAGCAATAATGGCCAATACAGCTATAGCAACTGCGGGTGATGTTCCGGCTATGGCAGGTGCCTTCAAAAAGGCAATAGAAGCAGGCAGAGCAGCATATCTTACAGGAATGGGGCGAGTGCTTACAAGAGGCGGAAGTGCTTCAGATCCACTTACAGGTTTTTTGCGATAAATAAAGAAAGAAGACAGAAAAATGAATGAAGAAAATCAAATATATTTTATAGATAGTGATAAGCTTCCGGAGGAAGTTATAAAAAGAAAACACAGGCTGGAACAGGATCCTTCCTTTCGAACAAATCATATGGAATATATGGAAGGCATGGAGATCATTAAATCTGATATCAAGGATAAAGTTATAGATAAGATGAATAATTATGACTATTCTAAGTATACAGGAGTAGATGTGATCAATGCTCTTAGCCACAAAACCTGTTCTATTGAAGATTTCAAAGCATTGCTGTCACCTGCGGCAGCTCCATTTTTGGAGAAAATGGCAAGGAAGGCAACTCTTCTTACTGAGCAGCATTTTGGAAATACGGTGTATATTTTTACCCCTCTTTACATTGCTAATTATTGCCAAAATTATTGCGTGTACTGCGGATTTAATTGCTATAACAATATAAAACGTAAAAAGTTGACATTAGAAGAGATAGACCATGAAATGTCAGTTATAGCACAGACAGGCATGGAGGAGATCCTAATGCTGACTGGAGAAAGCAGACGCTATTCTGACATAAAGTATATAGGTGAGGCATTAAAGATTGCAAAAAAATATTTTCGTAATATAGGCATAGAAATCTATCCTGTAAATACAGATGAATATAAATATCTGCATGAATGCGGGGCTGACTATGTAACTGTTTTCCAGGAAACATATAATAGTGATAAGTATGAGACCTTGCATTTGCTTGGTCACAAAAGGGTATGGCCATATAGGTTTGATGCTCAGGAGAGGGCTTTAAAGGCTGGAATGAGAGGCGCCGGCTTTTCTGCACTACTGGGACTGGATGATTTTCGAAAGGATGCTCTTGCCAGTGCACTTCATGTATACTATATCAATAGAAAATATCCTCATGCTGAGTTATCCCTAAGTTGTCCGCGTTTGCGTCCTATTGTTAATAATGACAAGATCAATCCTCGTGATGTGGGAGAAAAGGAGCTGTGCCAGGTTCTCTGTGCATATAGGATCTTTCTTCCATATGTAGGTATAACGGTATCTAGCAGAGAGTCAGCGGCATTCAGAAATGGCATTGCCAAGATCTGCGCAACCAAGGTTTCTGCCGGAGTGTCTACAGGTATAGGTGATCACAAGGAGAAATACGATGACAGTGATGATACCGGGCATATTGATGTAAGGAGGGAAGCTCAAGGAGATGAGACAGCAGGCGATGAGCAGTTTGAGATAAGTGATAATCGTTCTATAGACCGGATGATGAATGATATGGAAAATGGAGGACTGCAGCCAGTATTAAATGATTATGTGTATGTATAAAAATATGATAGCTGTTACCAACAGACATTTAGTTAATGGGGACTTTATGGCCCAAATGGAAAAAGTGGTTGATAAGTCTCCAAGAGCCATTATTCTTAGGGAAAAAGATATCACCGAAAAAGAATATGATGAATTGCTTTTAAAAATTATCTTCTTAATTATGAATAAGAAGGCCCAGGATACTAATCATATAACATTGTATATACATAGCCATATTAGTCTTGTAAGTAAATACATTAGTATATATCCCTTTCTTGGAGTACATATGTCTTTGCACAAGCTTGTTACAAAAAAGAAAGAGGTAGTGGAACTTAAAAGACAATACCATATAAGTATCAGTGTTTCCTGCCATACATTAGATGAAGTGCGCATGGCTGCATCCTTTGGGGCAGACCAGATTGTTCTTGGTAATATATTTGAAACAGATTGTAAGAAGGGACTTCCTGGAAAAGGATTGGATTTCCTTGCAGAAGCTGTATCAGTAACGACATTACCTGTTTATGGTATAGGCGGGATCACTTTGGAAAATATAAGCGGACTGCTTGCTGCAGGCGCGGCTGGTGGATGTATGATGTCGGGATTTATGAGAGCGTAGAATCTTGGAAGGAGTAGATTGCATAGTTTCTTCTGAACGTATTGAAAATACTTATAACATAAGTGAAATTATAAAAGTGAACTCCTCGGCAATTGAATTACCGAGGATTCCCGCTTTATATCCTAAAGAATAATACTCCTGAATATTATGTACTTTATATTTAAGCCCGAAACAATAGCTTATTAAGACAGCACAAAGATTTAGAAGCAAATAAAATGTGAATATGGATGCCGAAAATCTAGTTAGAATTATTTAATTGCAAAAAATGTTAAAAATATGATAAAAATTTAATCAGTCTCAAATCCAGACATAGTCTTGGTTTGAGACTGTTTTTTATTGTAATGGGCAAAATGGTTTGTGATTTTTTTATGATTTTTTTGTTGACATGGTGGTAACAACCGGGTTTATAAAAAACAAGCACGTGTTAATAAAATAACAAATGAAGAATAACGAATAACAGATACTACTGACAAACAAGTAATTAACAATCAAGTAATTAACAAACAAGTAACTAACAAACAAGTAACTAACAAACAAGTAACTAACAATAAATCCGAAATGATAAATACATTAAAGAGTATCTGGAAACATAAATTATGGAGGAAATAAGTCTTATGAAACTTTCTAAGTTCAAAAATAGCGTAAAGACTAAGCTGATAGCCCTTATGCTGTTAATAGCAATAATACCGCTTCTCGTAGCTGTTTCGATCAGTTACAACAGCTCAACTGCAAGTGCAAAGGAATCTGCTAGAGAAACAATTGAGTGGCAGTCCAAGTACATAGAGTCAGAAGTTGACAAGATGTTCAACAACTCACTTACAGCTCTTACAAGCTTTGCTTCATCTCCGCTTACAATCTCTTTTCTCAAAGGAGAGTTAACAGATTCATCATCTGTCAAGCAGCAGATGATAGCTATAAATGAAGCATTCGATGATGATAACACAATCGTTGTATCTGACACTACCGGAATGATGGTTCTTAGAAGTGACAGCGGAACACTTAAGAGCATTGCAGATAGAGACTATTTTCAGAATGCTGTAAAAGGAACACCTTATGTTTCTAATGTATTTGTAAGTTCTGTTACTAATACAAGAAATATATGTATAGCTGTTCCTGTAACTGATACTGAAACCGATGAGGTTCTTGGCGTAGTCCATAAAACATTTGATCCTAATAATATTCACGATCTTCTTGAGACAGAGGCTGATGAGGCTTTCCTTGTTGATAAGAATGCTGATATGGTAGCTCATTCACAGTTTGAGATCGCAGCAGATGATGAAACGCAGAATTTCTCATCATCACCATATATGTCTTCAGATGATAAAACAGGTTTCTATATAAGTACAGCTAAGGGTTATCCTGTATATCTTAGCTATACCAAGAATGATCTGTCAGGATTTACTATCTGCGCAGCAGTAAGTGAAGCAGATGTTGTTGCGGAGGCAGCTAAAAGTGCTAACAGGATCATCATTGTCGGAGTGATAATGATAGTTCTCGTACTTATACTGTCACTTTATGTAGCTAATAACTTCACAAATCCTATCTTAGAGGTCAACAAGCTCCTTTCAGCGCTTGCTAATGGTGAGTTTAGAAAAATAGATAAATATACAAACAGAAACGATGAATTCGGCCAGATGATAGGCAATTCCAATTCAGTTATAGACAAGCTTGAGAGCATCGTCGGTCACATCAAGGAATCTTCAGGTACTGTAAATGCATCTTCAGAAGAATTGTCTGAGACAGCGAACCAGATAGCTTCTACAACTGAGAGCGTAGCAGAGGCAGTTCAGGATATCGTAACAGGTGCTACAGAGCAGGCCAAAGAGGTTCAGAAATCTGTTGAGAATGCCGGCGTGATCACAGAAGCTATAGGCAATGTTAAGGGATCAGCCACTGGTCTTAACGGTCTTGCAGATCGTATGAGAAATGCTTCTGAAACATCAAGCGCTTCTCTGAACAACTTCCACGAGTCAAGTGAAGCTATGACAGGCAAGATCGTAGATATCGCAGATAAGATCTCAGCTACACAGAATGCAGTAGCAGATATCAATGCAAGAGTAGAGGGTATATCCGGAATCGCAGCACAGACCAACCTTCTGTCTCTTAACGCTTCAATCGAAGCTGCAAGAGCTGGCGATGCAGGTAAGGGTTTTGCTGTAGTTGCTGAGGAGATCAGAAAGCTTGCAGATGATTCTGAAAAGCTTGCCAAAGAGATCCATGAAGTAATGGGTACACTTCTTGACGAGTCTACATCAGCTGTTAGAGCAGCTAACGAGATTATTGAAGAGAATAAGTCACAGCAGGTTGCACTTGCAGAAACAATAGATGCTGTAAACGGAATGATAAGCGATATTGAAAAGACTGTAGACAGTGTAACTCAGATTTCAGGCGAAACAGATACTTGCGTATCTTCTAATCAGAGCGTTTCTGATGCTATGGCATCCCTTTCAGCTATTTCTGAAGAGAATGCAGCTGCAACAGAGTCAACTGGCGCATCTGTAGAGGAACTTTCTGCTACAGTAAGTACACTCGCTGAGTCAGCTTCAAGCCTTAAGGACATCGCTGAGCAGCTTAACAGAGAGATGCAGTTCTTCAAATAAATATGGCAAATGGGGTATCAATCAAGCTTTGAGATAACAAAATAGTATTGATGATACCTCTTTTCCTCGTCATAGAACCTTGAAACAAGTATTGCATAAATTATATCAAACTCTCTTGAATACATACTGGTTATAGATGATTTGAAATCAGTAGCAATGGTTTCATCAATAGGGTCTCTGCCTACTACATCAATGATCTGACTTACAACATGAGATTTTTCTATTATGATTCCATTACTGATCTTTAGGAAGTCTGCGTAGCTTTTCTCGGTGATAAGGCCGTAACATTCCATGCCGTGCTTTAGTCCGTCAATACATAATGCTGTGGAAAAAAACTGCGAGTTATCAAAGGCAGTCTGCATTGACGGAAAATACTCGTCAGAGGGCTTGGTGGTGTAAGGAATGTAGAACAGATCTACAATGTCGGCTTCGTGAATCTCACCTATATGGTTCATGGCACTGCGAAGATACGGGAAATCCCGCTTTGCTTTGTCAAGAAGCAGCTGATACTTGGTTATGAGGTTAGTGTAATAATCGATATGGTCTTCCAGCATATTTACAATGGTCGGAAAATTCATATCGAAAATAGCATCCTTGGCATCAGATAGGGAAAAGCCCAGTGAGCGATATTTCAGAATATCAACCATTGTGCTGATATCCCAATAGCTGTATTCTCTATAGCCGTTTTTGGGATTAATATATGGATTTAAAATGCCAAGGCGTTCGTAGTGGCGCAGAGTTTCTCTTGTAACATTAAAAATCTGACATACCTGTTTGGTGGAATATTTGGATTCGATCATAATCTACCTCATGCCGTGAATGGTGATAGGGGTGATGATTCAAAATTAAAGACTATCTCATGATATGTCTATTATATAGCAAAAGAATTAATTGAAAAAGTATTGAAGTAAGCGAGGTTAGAAATGGAACTATCAGAAATAATGATAAATACAAAAGCTGAAGATGAAGGCGATCAGGCTATTATAGCTCAGGTAAGTGATGAGATCTTTGCAATTGATCTTTCATCTATTATATCAATTGAAAATATAGATATTTCAGAGATCACTACTGTTGATCAGGAGCCTGTAATATCCCTAAGAGACATGATCATTCCACTGGTATATCTTGATAAGATTTTTGATATTAAACCTTTGGATAATGATAAGAGCAATATCATCGTTATAGTATGCAAGCATGAGGATAAGTGCTTTGGACTTGTTGTTGATAGCCTTGTAGGGCAAAAAGAGATAATAAATAAGTCACTTGGAATACTTAGTGAAAATGAGTTTTTTAGTGGCGCATCGATTCTTGAAGATAAATTGGCACTGGTCCTTGATGTAGGATCATTCGTGGCATAAGGAGGTACAAATGGCTGAATTAGCGTTAAATGAGATGTCAGCGAAAGCTTTAGTAAGTAGTCAGAATGAAGACGATACAGTATTAAGTGAAATTGAAGCTGGGGTTTCAGCTTTATATGAGAATGTAGAGAATGGCTCTGAGTTAAGCGAGATTGAGGCTGGGGTTTCAGCTTTACATGAAAATGTAGAGAATGGCTCTGAGTTAAGTGAGATTGAGGCTGGAGTTTCGGCTTTACATGAGAATGTTGAGAATGCTGCAGTTTCAAATGAGAATGTAGCTAAGACTCAGATAATAAATGAGAATAAATATATAACATTTAGAGTTTCTAATGAACTTTACGGAATAGATGTTTCATTTGTAGATTCCATCATTCAACTTCCGGCTATAACAAGAGTTCCGGCAGCTCCTTCCTATTTTGCCGGAATAATAAATCTTCGTGGAGAGATCATACCTGTTATGAGCCTTAACAGAAGATTTAACGGTGTCGAAGATACTTTCGGCTCTAAGTCCAGTATTATAGTTCTTGATATGGGTGGTGATAAGCTCATGGGCATCATCATAGATGATGTAAGAGAAGTAGTTACCTTTGACGACAGAGATCTTGAAGGTTCATCTCCCTTTATCAGTAAGGAGATGTCTTTTATCAGCAGTATTGCCAAGAAAGAAGATGATCTAATCGCAATACTTGATATAGCTACGCTTTTGTAATGAATAAAAATACCTGCAGCTAAGGTGGCTTAAGTTCACCGAAGGTTGCAGGTATTTTTATGGCAATAATTAAATAGAAAAAGACAATATAAGATAAGACTAATAGACCTCTATATGTAAATATGATAATAGCAGTATATTCAATACTATAATGCATAAAAATGGAGAGTTTATTAGTTATGGGATCATTTGAGAACAAAACCTATAGAAATGTATTCAGAGAGATAGGTAAGACGCAGGAAGAGATAGATAAGAAGATCAAGGAAGCTGTAGATACTTTTTTCTATGATGAAAAAGAGAGGATCTATCACCCTGCAGGCAATGATATGGGATATCTTGTGGACACTGGCAACAACGATGCCAGAACAGAGGGTATGTCCTATGGAATGATGATGTGTGTTCAGCTCGATATGAAGGAAGAGTTCGACAGGATCTGGAAATGGGCCAAGACTTTCATGTACATGGAAGAAGGCGTCAATGAGGGA
The DNA here is from genome assembly GCF_024699075.1 of Butyrivibrio sp. The sequence goes on along the minus strand of NZ_JAILQF010000174.1, from coordinate 446 downwards.
TATTTTGCCTGGTCATGCCAGCTTGATGGAACCAAGAATGCGTATGGCCCTGCGCCAGATGGCGAAGAGTTTTTTGCCATGGCGCTATTCTTCGCATCTCACAGGTGGGGAGACGGAGAAGGAATCTATAATTATAGTAAGCAGGCTAAGGACATCCTTAGAGCCTGCCTTCACAAGGGCGAAAATGGCAGAGTGGGCGATCCTATGTGGAACAGAGATAATGGACAGATCCTGTTCGTTCCGGGAAGCCCCCATACAGATCCGTCCTATCATTTGCCGCACTTCTATGAGTTATTTGCGCTCTGGGCATATGAAGAGGACAGAGAATTCTTTAAAAAGGCTGCAACAGTCAGCAGGAAATACCTTGTAACAGCCTGCCATCCGGAGACTGGTCTTAATGCTGAATATGCTAACTTCGACGGCACTCCAATGGATGAGAAGCTTCC
>NZ_JAILQF010000168.1 GCF_024699075.1 Butyrivibrio sp. | reverse complement strand
TTAAACCATCCTTCTTCATAACTGCAGTTCATGGCACCACCATACTTTTCAGCTACCTGCGAGATGGATTTCAGACCATATCCGTGCCTTACATTATCTCCTTTAGTAGTTCTTGGAAGGTTGCCGTTTCTAAAGATACCTTTCTTCTGCTCATTACAAAGGCTCACATTTGCCCTGTCTGAATAATTGTCACATTCTACTATTATGAACCTGTTCCTGCTTCTTACAGATAATGTTATCAGTCTTTTATCAGCTTCCATTACCTGTTGTGTTGCTTCTATAGCATTATCAAGGATATTACCAAACAGTGAACAGATGTCTTTAACATGGATATCCGTAAGGAGTTTGCCGTCTACCATTGCATTAAGCGTGATGTTCTTTTTCTGACATTGAAGGCTCTTGGTGGTAAGTACTACATCAAGTACCTTATTGCCGGTATTCATGAAGGATTCCTGTATGGCTATTGCCTGCTCCATGCCTTCTAGGACCTCAGCTCTTTTGTCAGGATCATCTTCATTCTTTAAAGCCATGACATAATGCTTCATATCATGCATTTCTTTACGAAGGGCTTCAGAATTGTCTATCGTAAGTTTATACTGCTCGTACTGCTTCTGGAAGAGCTGGTTGATCTCAGAGCTCTCCTTTTTGAGAATAAGCTCATTCCTTCTTCCCATCTCTGTCATCAGCATGAGCATTCCTCCAAAGTCTACAAGCGTACGGACATATAGCATATTACCTGTAGCTGAGAAGGGTGTATTACTTGTTACAAAGCTTATGTTGGACATGATGAATGCGCCTATACCTGTTGCAATAACACTTATCATTTCTCTGGCACTTACATTTAAGTTTCTGTCTGAAGGAACATTACCTTTTTCAAATCTGAAATACACAAGATAAGTAACTGCATATACAACAGCCATGCATATCAATGACACAACAAATCCTTCACTACCTACAATTCTTACATTCCAGACATATAGCTGCTTATAAAGACTTGCCGCAAATTCTGCAAGTACAAAGGCATGTGTTGTGAGAACCGCGCAATCTTCTTTTGTTATATCAAGCACCATATAAAGTGACATATACATTAGAAATACTGCGCCCATCATTGCCGGTATCCAGAATCCTATAGGAAGCATACCTGCTACATACTGAAATGCCACCTGGGCAATAAGTGTTCCTATGCAAAAGAGGACATAGGTCTTTTCAAATCTTTTCCTTTTATAAATATTAAAATAAACAAAAACCGCCAGCCATTCGGCTAAAGCGGTAAAAAATCTTGGGGTGTCCTGTATTTGTGCCGGATCAAAAAACTCAATTATATACATTAAAGAATATCCTCCGTTAGCGCCGCCATAAATTCCTTCTTCTTAGCACGGCTTATAGGAAGCGTTATATCATTTGTAAGAACTACTTCTTCCTTAAGTACTGCCTGAACCATAGACAGATTTATAAGATATGCATTATGACATTTGCTAAAGCCATGTTCCATGAGCATCTCTTCAAATCGCTTAAGGGGTCCCTGCGTGACATATGAATTATCTCTGCAATGGATCACTACATTGTTGCGCTGGCTTTCAATATATATCACATTGTCGCAGTCAAGCTTAAGCTGCCTTCCATCAACCGATACCTTGATATAGACGTGCTGCTGCCTTACTTTGACTCTGGCAATAGCCTTATCAAATATCTGCTCGAACTGAGTGTAAGGAACCGGCTTTAATACGTATCCAAGAGCATCAACTGCATAACCCTGAACCGCATATTGCACAGTAGACGTGATAAATATGATGATAACATCAGGATCTATCTTACGGATCTTCTCTGCTGCAGCCATTCCATCGAGGAATTTCATCTGAATATCAAGTAGTATGATATCAAACTGGCTCTTATAATCATCTACAAGATCCATTCCATCAGGCATGTGAGTAATAGCAAACTGCTGGTTTTTGGTCTTTTCATATTTACTTATATACTCTTTTAGAAGATTAGCTGCATCAAGCTCATCTTCAACTATACATACATTGATCATGCTTTTTAGAATATCACAATTATCTTTAAAAATAAATCACTATAACGTTCCTAAATACAAAAAAGATTGCAAACAATATAATACTATACTCTTTTTTTCATCAAAAAAACAGACCGGATTTTGATACGTCTTTTCCTACTAGTTCAAAAAAGTCATCCGCATCAATACCTATCCGGTCTGCTTATATTAAAAAAATAATTCTTATATACTGAGCTTACGCTACTCTTTTACCAGCTTTTCTTTCTCTATCTGCAATAAGAGGAAGTATAAGTCCAAGCGCTATAAGTACGAAAGGTGTAATGATATTAAGTCCAAGTGTAAGAGGATCATCAGAGTATACACCAAGTATGCAGCATGCAGCTGTTACTATGAAGCACCATGCACCAAATATGATACCAAATACTCTGTTCTTAACAAAACGGTATTCAGGACTGAACTTATCATTATATATACGAAGAGCTATATAAGCTGCAAATACCCATAAGTAACGCATAGGCATGCATACGGAATTGAGCTTATTGAGCTGGCTAAGTACCTTAGCAGCACCAGGAACGAATGACTGAGCAACGATGATAGCTCCTGAAAGTATAGCTACCATCTTGATACCGTTAACATATGCACCATTCTTGTTCTGCTTAAGAAGTCCTGAAGGGATGAACTCTTTAGAATCTTCATTGCCAAGAAGGATACGAAGAGGAGCATCAATACTAATAAGAAGTGTTGAGAACTGACCTACAACGTTGCAAAGTGCATATACAACCATGAGAGCATTACCTACATGATAATACTGACCAAGCTTCTGGAATGCCCAGTATGAACCATTAGATACATAGCTGTCAAAAGACTCTTCTGTTGCATTGATAACTGATGGATCAAACATAAGCCCCATGGAGATTGTACCAAGTATAGCGCATATAACTACCATGATTGCAAGGAAGATCATTCCCTTGGGGAAGTTCTTAGAAGGATCCTTCATCTTATTAACATAAGGAGAAATCTTCTCACATCCGCCTACTGCGAAAACCAGAATTGAAAGGTTTGTAAAATATCCTAAATTAAAATTCGGAATCAGATTGTCAAGGCTGAAATCCAGTGTCACATATGATGCATTCGGATTAATAATAGGAGCTGCAAACATCATCAAAATATATAAAAGTGACATTACAAACATACTTGTTCCGGCAACAGTTGTCATAACCTTAAGTGGGCTAAGACCTTTACTTGCGATATAACAAAAAACGATAAGAACTATAAAAGTTACAAGCTGTACAAGTCTTGTATCAAGCTCATCATAAGCTTCTGCCTTCTGGAATATTGCCCAGCTTAATGCTTTAAGACCGCCACTTGACTTACTTGCAATATAAGTAATGTGAACTGCCCAATAAGTCCATCCTGCATAGTAAGCAAACTTCTTACCCATTGTAGAGTGGATCCAAGAGCTTACGCCACCGCCAGACTCCTTAAAAGCAGAGCCAAGTTCGCCGACCATAAGAGCGTATGGTACGAAATACAGAGCGAACATAAGTATCCAGCTGAAGATTACCTGGATTCCGTTGAAATATACAAATCCATTCATGATGTTTCCAAATCCCCAAACAAATGAAAACGCAATGAATGCAAGTGTAACTCCCGTCATTTTCTTTTCTTGTTTCATGTTTTGTTACCTTTTCCCTAAAAGTTTTTTTTGCATTAAAAAATCATGCGCACTTAACCCGCGCATAACTTTAACGCAAGAAAGCAATTATAACGCTTTTTCGAGAAAATGACAAGTATAATCAATAAAGTTGATATATTTTACTGCACCAACGCGCCAGCGTTTTATAGCTTCAACGCTCTTATGCTTTATAGTCTTAAAATATGAACTGTAGTTTGCACCTCATACTTTGGCGCAATATACGCATTATACAGTGTAATATGAACCACATTATGCGGCGTAATGCGCATAACAAAACAGCGCCCCTTATCGGGACGCTGTCTTTTATCTTATGCTCTTTTTATTGCTATATTAGGAACTGATAATTTCAATTTTCTTCTGTAAACCTGTTCCTCTTTTACTCCGCGCATCCAGGCTCCGCTAAAGAATCTCATCATACATACGACACTTGTAAGTGCCCAGGTTGCAGATGTTGTAACCCATACAGACCAAAATCCAAAGAGTCCGAAATACAAGAATAATTGTGAGAAAAGAATTCTTCCTGCAACTTCCGTAATTCCGTTGATCATTGCAAAACCTGTATCACCGCAGCCGTTAAGAAGAGATCTGGGAACATATATCATTCCAAGTGCAAAATAGAACGGGCTTGTGATCTTAAGAGCTGTATAACTCATATTTATAACTTCTGAATCTGATACAAATATTCCCGAAATATTTTTACCAAATATGTACATGACAGCTATCATTAAAACACTGAAAACAGCTACTATTCCGGCTGACTGTCTGAATCCCTTTTTAACTCTGTCAATCTTTCTGGCTCCTATATTCTGACCTGAATAGGTCATAAGAGCTGTGCCTATTGAGTTATAGGGTTGCTGAACCAGCTGCTCTACACGGCTTGTTATGGTAAATGCTGCTACAACATTTTCACCAAAGCTGTTAACAACGCCCTGAAGTACAAGACATGAAAATGCAATCATTGATGACTGGAGAGAAAGCGGAACACCAAGACGTATCTCCTGCTTGACATAATCCATATCAGGCTTGAAGGCTTCTTTGGTAAGTTCGAAATATTCCACATTTCTAAATGCATATATGAATGCTACTACAGCAGATGCATACTGAGATATAACAGTTGCAAGTGCAACTCCCACAACGCCCATATTAAAATTAATAACGAGCACGAGGTCAAGCACTATATTCATGATACTTGAAAAGATAAGGAAATAAAGCGGAGTCCTTGAATCACCAAGAGCCCTCAAAGATGCTGCTACACCGTTATATAAAGTGATGCCCAGGATTCCAAGGCAAGTAACTCTTATATATGATATTGAATCATTGATTATTGATGACGGTGTATCAAGTAGTCTTAAGAGAACAGGTGCAAGGAAAAAGGCTATTGCTGTAATAATTAATGATACAGTAGTCAGTACAAAATAAGCGCTTGATATCGTCTTTCTTATTCCCTCTTCATCCTTGGCTCCAAATCTGTGTGATACCAAAATCCCGACACCATTTGAAAGTCCAAAACTTAGTGAAAAGAACAAAAAGTTCATAGAACCGCATGCGCCAACCGCAGCCAAAGCAGCCTTACCTACATACTGCCCTACAACTATGGAATCCACCATGTTATAAAGCTGCTGAAAGATATTGCCTATTACAAGCGGTATGGTAAAAATAAGGATATGCTTAAGGGGACTTCCTACAGTCATATCTACAATCTTATAATTTTTCATAATATAATCGCTCCTCTACTGAATACCAATTATATTCTCAATATTTACGAATAACTCTTTAATTTCAATCCCGTTTTACTCATCTTTTATGATTAATTCATCAAATCCTATATCCCTGAACTATAAAAAAGTGTATGATTTATATTGAAATGCTCTTAATTTAAAAGTAAAAGTCACAGTTTTTATCGGATTTTATAAAGATAAGATTATGATCATTTTCAAACTTACAGCCAGATTTTTTGTGATAAAAAATAGGCAGTACAAAATCCAGAAGCTTCTTAATTTTAAAAAAATTATAAGAATCCAGAAGCTTCTTATTTTTAAAAAATTATAAGAATCCAGAAACTTCTTATTTAAAAAAATATTTATAAGAATCCAGAAGCTTCATATAAAAAAGAAATCATAAAGACATATGACTTTCATATTGGGAGAATTAATAATATGGAACCAAGACAAGAACTCTTAAATCTTGATTTTGATGTTAATGTAATACCTGTTGAAAATTATCCTCTGAACTTTCCTGTTCATTGGCACAAAGAAATTGAAATCATATATTATCCAATTCAAAATTCCACGCATAAAGTACCCAAAACAGAGATTTCAGGCAAGGAATACGAGCTTTCTCCCGGAGATATACTTCTTGTATGGCAGGGAGAGCTTCACAGGACAATTCAGAATGAGGATAAAGTCCTATTGGGGTTTCAGTTTGATTCAGCCTTATTACAAAGCCTCACTGACTTTATCCCTTATATACCAAAACTAAGACGCCTTCATCTTCTTAAATACAGCGAGCATCAAACACTGCTTGATACCTTGTCTGTATACCTTGACAAAATAGACAACTTAAACAGAGACCAGGACTCTTTTTACAGAGTTGGGAAAATAATAAATCTTATGGAATTCATGACTGTCTTATCCAAGGAAGCAGATAATGCATACGATAAGTCCACTGCTCTTCCTGACAGCCTTAATTCAGAAGCCCTTTATAAGATTCAAAAATCCTGCGTATATATAACCAAGAACTGCAGTCAGGATCTGTCTCTTAATAATGTAGCTTCAATGGCAGGATTTAGCCCCAACTATTTTTCCAGAATGTTCAAAGAGACTACAGGCTACAATTTCGTAGAATACCTGATGATAGAAAGGGTAAGGAAAGCACAGAGATATCTTGGAGATAATTCGATTCCAATAACAGAAGTTGCCTTCCTGTCAGGCTTTAAAAGTATTTCTACTTTCAACAGAGTCTTTCATCAGATCAAACACTGCTCACCAAGTCAGTTTCGCAAATATATGGTTACTGTCTGACACAAGAATTAGGTAATGACTAATACGTATCTGTACTTTATAATAACGTATGGAAATGTAAAAAAAGTTTTCATGTGCTTATATAAGAAGCTGGTTTCCAACATTTCCAGGTAACTACATCTGCACATGAAAATAAATGGGAGAAAATATTGAAACTTATCAACGAGAACTATAAAGCCAAAGTCAAGATGTCCTCTACTCAGATCATCGTCCTTGGATTTCTGCTTGCAATATTACTTGGAGCAGGTCTTTTAATGCTTCCTTTTGCTACTGCAAGAGGCATGCATACAGACTTTTCAACTGCAATGTTTACAGCAACTACCTCAATCTGTGTTACAGGTCTTGTAGTTGTAGACACATTCTCACACTGGTCTATCTTCGGACAGTTAATAATCCTTGGTCTTATTCAGATAGGCGGTTTTGGTGTCATCACTATTTATTCTGAAATAATGATCCTGTTAAAAAAAAGGTTTTCACTTAGAAACAGGCTCCTTATACAGGACTATTACAATCTTGATTCCATACACGGACTCATCAGATTTCTAAGAAGAGTTATAAGAGATACCTTTATTGTTGAAGGAGTAGGCGCAGTCCTATACTCTTTTATCTTCATTCCAAGATTTGGTTTCTTAAGAGGAATGTGGGTGTCAGTATTTAACTCAGTTTCAGCCTTTTGTAATGCAGGAATGGATGTAATAGGACCTAATTCTCTTATTGATTACAATACCAATATCCCTGTAAACGTCATAACCATAACTTTAATAGTTCTTGGAGGTCTTGGATATGTTGTATGGTTTGATATTATCGAAACAGCCAAGCTAAGCTTTAAAAGAGGCTACAACATCAGGACCTTCTTAAAAAGGATCAATGAGCAGACCAAGATTGTACTAAGTCTTACACTCTTTTTCCTGATATCAGGTACTTTACTTGTATTATGTTTTGAATGGAATAATCCTAATACCATTGCAAGTCTTCCCCTTGGTAATAAGATACTTAGTAGTTTCTTCCAGTCAGTTACATTCAGAACTGCAGGATTCGCTACTCTTCCTCAAGGAAGTCTTACATCATCAACCTGCCTTATAGGCTGCATCTTTATGTTTATTGGAGGATCTCCTGTAGGTACAGCGGGCGGTGTAAAAACTGTTACTATATTCGTACTGTTTCTGAATACTCTGTCATTTATAAGAAACAGAAAAGAACCTGTAGTTTTCAAAAAATCAGTTCCGGCTAAGCTCATCAATAAAGCTACTGCTATTATTACATCAAACCTTATAATTACTTTCTGCCTGATACTAGCACTTATGCAGACTGCAAATCTTCCTTTGATTTCAGCCACTTATGAAATATTCAGTGCAACAGGAACAGTCGGTCTTTCAAGAGGTATCACATCAAATCTTAACCTTGCGGGAATGATCGTAGTAATGATAGGCATGTATGCAGGACGAATAGGACCTATATCAATGGCGCTATTCTTTAGCACATCACATAAAGATCAAAATGACATAAAGTACGCTGACGGACACTTTATTGTAGGATAATGGAGGGTAATATGAAATATAACTCATTTGTAGTATTCGGACTTGGTAAATTCGGACAGGCAATCGCCGACAAGCTTCTCGAAAGCGGAGCAGACGTTATGGTCGTAGACCACGACGAAGATATAATCGAACAGTACTCATCTAAGGCAACCTCTGCCGTAGAAGCAGATCTTACTGATCCTGCTGCTATTAAAGCTCTTGGAATATCTAATATAGACTGCGCTATCGTATCTATGGGCATGAGTCTTGAAGCAAGTATCATCTGTACTATGGTCTGCAAGGAATGCGGAGTACAGTGGGTAGTTGCCAAGTCAGGAAGTGAGCGCATGGGCAAGGTTCTCACCAAGATAGGTGCAGATGAGATCATCTATCCTGAGGAAGAAAGCGGAATAAGAACTGCAAAAAGACTTATCGCAAGTAACTTCCTTGAATACTTCGACATAAGTGATAATCTGTGTCTTGTGGAAATGGAGCCCAAGGATAAGTGGGTTGGAAAGACTCTTAAGGATCTCAACTTAAGACAGAAATACGGGGTTAACGTCATAGCAATAAAGGATGGCTCCATACAGGAATCTGTTAATCCTGATGTACCACTTAAAGCAGGTAATCCTCTTGTTATGGTCCTCCACAAGAATAATCTTTCAAAGCTTGATAAGACTATCGCTTTATAACTCAAAACTCTACTGCGCTTTCGGTTTGATAACTCGGCCAGTTAATAAATGATTTTCTTGTCTTAAAAATCTTATAATTCAAGGCTAAATATCCTTATATACTTATATCAACGGATCCGCCGCCCATTCCGGCTTCTGCAGATACTAAAGGAGCTACGGCTGCCGGGGCAGAAGATGCCAAAGATACAGCTACAGGCGTCTTAGTGCTTCCAAAACCCATGGACGGAGCGGATCCTTTTCTTTCCTGATATAGCTTGAACATTCCTTTAAGATAATCCATATTGGCTTTGGCTATTGCTTTATTTTCAGATGCTCTGTGCTTTTGCTTTAATTCATCCAAATCTTCTTTGCTCATATGAGGATCAACTATCTCCATCTCCTCAAGCATCTGCATAGCTTCTTCAAGCATCTCAAGCTCTTCTTCTCCAAATTCTGATATCATCTCATTAATAGATGCAATGGCTTCATCCGATGCTTCAATACCGCTTTCTTCTATGCTGTCCATTACTTCAGATATCATATCCTGTCTTGCTTCAAATATGGCATCTTCCTGCTCTATGATCTCTTCTTCAGCAGCCTGTGTCATCATCGAACTAAGTTCTTGGGCCTGATCATCTTCTTTTTCTAAACGTTCATCACGCTTCTGGGTATTCTCAACATATTCTTCGAGCTCAAGATGGTGCTTTTTCTTACGTGCAGCCATTTCCATTCTCTTGGCATGTGTAAGAGCAAGCTGAAGTTCTTCTGGGTCACCTTCGCCTCTTCCTATCATGCGCTTAACTTCAAGAACTTTCCTTTTGGCGCTTAATACTGCGCGTCCTGCACTTACAGAATTCTTAGCCCTAAGTATCTTATTGGCTACATCTTTATAGCTATACTTGGATACCTTAAGATTATCTTCTTCATCTTCCTCTGATTCAGGTGATCCGGACAGCATTAAAAAGTCTTCTATGGAACTAGACGGTGTAAGCATATTTTGATTCGACTGCTGAAGCTGCTCTCGTTTCATCTGACGGAGCTGCTCTTGTATACGCCTTAAGTTCTCCTGCTCTCTTTGCATCGTATCATCTTTTATACTTTCAGATATGCCTGCAAACATTTCTGATTTGGATGTAACGCTACTTTGGGACATTAAAACACCGGAAGAAAAGGAATTAGAATACTTATT
>NZ_JAILQF010000163.1 GCF_024699075.1 Butyrivibrio sp. | reverse complement strand
CAGATTACATATTCTTCTTATAAGAACTGCAGCTATTTCATTAAGACTTGGCCTTGCCTTAGCTTAAATATAAACCTTCCACAAGATGGAAGGTCAATACTTTTTAAAAAAATTCTATTTCGAATCATAAATGATATATCTTTTGTATTATAAAACTATATTGTTTGCAGTTTGACCAAACATAAATGAAGTAGTTGACAATTATTTAATTCAAACTTCGCACATTATAAATAATATTATCTTCTTGCGTATTTGAAGCATTTATATGTATCAAAAATCCCGTTCAGCTTTACCGGTAAAGCGAACGGGACCTGATTTTCTTTATAATCGTGAAGCGCAGTCTTTAATATGGCTGCAGGATGTAGGCTGTGCAAGGCGGGATTTCGAGGCCGCCGCCAAAATCTATGGTTTGGCCGGTTATGAGATCTTTGGCGCGCCCAGCCCTTGCATCAAAGTGAGCTGTAAACGGTGCATCATCAATATTACAGGCAACCATCACCCTGTCATCATCACACTCTCTTTCCCATACACACGCCTTATTCTGAAGTACCAGCGATTTAAAGGAGCCGTACTGAAGCGCCCTGGATGACTGGAATGCATTAACGCAGCCCTTAACATAATCCGTAAGATCATTCCATTTGGGCTCATCAAACATAGGCCTAAGCGCAGGATCTCCCTGAGACTTATCAGCCTTAAAGCCCCACTCACTTCCATAGTATACAGATGGTATACCCGGCATACCGCACATAAGAGCATAGATTGGCTTAATATGCTCAGGATTAGACAATATACTTGCAACTCTCGTTACATCATGATTATCTACAAATGACCACAGATGCATGCCTCTATAAAGCGTCCAGTTCTCAGGACCGAACTGACGCAGAAGTGAATGTGTTATTTCAAATAGATTATAGGAATTCATTGAAGAAAAAAGGCCCTTATAGCATTCGTAATTGGTCGCGCTATCGCATAGACCATCTCCGCAGATATTTCTGTAATCTCCGCCTATCATCTCTCCCATCAGGAAGAAATCTTCTTTCATCTGTGAAGATTCATATCTGAGCCTTTTGATGAAGTTCTGATCAAGGCAGTATGCAACATCCAGTCTTAGTCCATCTATATCAAAAGTATCAATCCAGTATCTAACTGTATCTATGAGATAATCTGTAACAGCCGGATTCTGAAGATTAAGCTTTACAAGATCAAAATTACCTTCCCAGCCTTCATACCACAGTCCGTCATTATAGCCATCATTACCCTGGAAGTTAATATGAAACCAGTCCTTATATGGGGATGATTCTCTTTTTTCAAGGACATCTGTAAATCCCCAGAATCCGCGGCCAACGTGGTTGAAGACAGCATCAAGTATTACCTTTATTCCTGCCTTATGAAGCTTGTCTACAAGCTTTTTGAAGTCGTCATTATCGCCAAGTCTTACATCAACCTTGCGATAATCTCTGGTGTTATAACCATGTGTATCTGAGTCAAAGAGCGGATTAAAGAGCACTCCCTTTACACCAAGCTTTTTAAGATGAGGTACATAAGCATCAAGTTTTTTGATCCTCTTCTCCGGTTTGCCGTCATTTTCAAAGGGTGCACCACATTCACCAAGTGGATATATCTGGTAAAAAACACTCTCGTAAGCCCACATAATAATTGCCTCCCTCTTTGTTTTTTTAGCGTCGTTGTTTAAGCCCGCCTCTTTTAGAGTAATTATCCTTTGTTTTTGGCCGCCTCTTTTTTCATAAGACGTTTCTTTTCGTACATGGCTTCATCGCCTTCTTTTTCTATCTGGCTGATGGTCCTTGGATCTCCAGGCTGCCATATACCGTAGCCATATGCTATATGCATCTGAACATCATTGTCAGAACTTGCATTATAACCTTTGATAAGTTCTATAAGCTTGCCAATGCATTCTTCATACCTGGCAACTGCATTATCGCTTGCAATAAATGATGCGAATTCATCTCCGCCTATTCTGTAGACATAGCCGTATTCTGCAAACGACTGCATCAAAAATCCTGCAGCTGCAATAATATAATCATCACCTTTGGCATGACCAAGAGTATCATTTACAATCTTAAGTCCGTTAAGGTCAAAGGCAATATATACTATCTGGAAGTTTGTATCTTTTTTTCTCTTCGAAAGATCTTTCATCCTGTCCGCAAGCTCGCTTTCCTTAAGAAGGAAGGCACCGCGGTTAGGTATACCTGTAAGGGCATCGGTAAATGCCATCTCCATATAGGTTCCGGCTTTATCAGCCTGTCTGTTTCTATCTACAACTTCTTTGAAGACATTCACAAACATACCGGCCGTAAATATAAGGACACCTATCCTGGTGAAAAAGCTGCTGTCAAGAGCTGGACTTACTTTCAATATATCAAAGTAGGTCAAAAGATCAGCGAATCCAAACAATGTAACAATCGCAAGAGAAACATTGATCCAGTTCATATTAACATGAAGATCATTATCTCTTCTGAATTTCTGATCAGCAATAATCCTGACGATGACAATTACACCTGTGATCATAATAAGGGCATCTGATAATATTACTGAATCATGGAAATCCCAAATATCATTATAATTTAGAAATGTACATACAATAATAAATGAAACAGTTATCCAGAATACAATTCCGGCCATCTTCTTATGTGGTTTAAGCGTTACAGTATCACTAAAAAGCGCAACGGGATAAGCCATAGACATAAGAAGGAAATACGATATCGTATGCAAAAACTCAGAGGTTCCCAGTATATAATCAAGAAAATGCGTTTCTATCAAAGACCAGGAGCCAACAAGTATTATAAGTGCCGACAAAGCTTCATAGATTTTAATGGAACTGCTATCCCTTATGATGATGCTGATAACAATAACAACTACGCCGGTTATTATTATAATAAGACATACTATGTACTTGGGAAGAGCCGACAGAATGCGATATCTTATATAAGCATTAGCAGGCTCAATCATAATATTACTGATACTGGAACTTTTATAAACAGGGAACAGCTGCAGATAGATAGTATCGCCGGAATCAGACGAATACATCTGCATAGTCTTAAGATAAGTACCTGCACCGCGGCTACCAATACCGGACCCTCTTCCATCGCTGGACGATGCTATATAATCAACTCCGTACTCATATCTAAACTCGGTAAAATAATCAGTTATAGACTTATCAAAATCTGTATAATCCTCGGCTGATTCATCTATTTCTTCCAGATAGAAATCCATACCCTCCGGGATCTCGCCTTCTTCATAGCCATCATATTCTCTGTCATCAAAATAGATAGCATAGCCCATATGCTTTACTTCAAAACATAAAGACTCTTCACCCAAGAGTCCATCAGGAATAACACGATGGAAAAGATAATAATCTTTAGTATCGCAGTCTTTATAATCAAGTGCTTCAAGGTTAACTTCTCTGCCGTCTTCATCTATCCAGCCATCATTAAAGTCAATAAGAACTCCATAATCTCTGGCAAAGAAAAACTCATTATAATCCTTGGTCTGATAGGCAAATATTCCTGTTGTTATGAAAAAGCCCAGCGCAAGAAAACTCAATATATAAAATCTGACATGTTCATGATAGAAGAATTTCTTCATCCGTATCCTCCGAAAATGTCCGAATAATCAAGTCGATTAATAAATAGATAACCAAATAGAATTTCGGCAAAAATCTTATAAAAAATTAGTTTAACTCATAAGATTTTTATAGGAGGATGAACTAACCCTCATCTAAAGGCAATAGTTTCCGGCTGCGCTATTACTAAATAGCCATCATGATGCAGGTTAGTCTTTTGCGTTCTTTTCAAGATACATGCTTCCATCCGCAGCTGATATATAATCATCAAGCTTTAGTGTCATATTCATATCAGTAAGACAGCATCCCATACTGATCGCAGTATCATTTCGCTTAAGTTCACTGACCACTTTTTCTCTATACTCCTTCAAGGTTCCTCTTGAAGCATTTGGAAAAAGAGCTACAAACTCATCTCCACCAAATCTGAACACATTACCGCCTTCAGGAACATACTCCTTCATGGTAGTTGCTATCTTTTTAAGTACCTTATCACCATACTCGTGACCATATCTGTCATTAAGAATCTTGAAGTTGTCAGCATCAACAAAAACAACACCCCAGACAACTCCTCTTATCCTTTCCTTATTGAATCTTGATTCCACGATATCTGTTAGTGCAATCCTGTTGTAGACACCTGTAAGCTGGTCCTTGTTGTATATATCCTCAAGCTGCTTCATAGCATTGGTGATCTGCTTTTTATAAAAAAGATTCTTAAAGCCGGAAACTATACCTTCCTGAATATCCAGAAGGTTAGACCATTCATATAAAAATTCAGGATTTTTATGAACAGTAAAACCTACAGCTTCATTGCCAAAATGAACCGGGCTAAAGAGGTAATGACTTGCTTTTAAATTCTCATCCATAAAGCCTATAAGCTCTGGAACAGAAGAAAAGCTCTTGCTCTTTCCATCAACAATAGCAAGCTGAACCTTAAGATTAGGTCTTGAATACCCTTCTTTGGGAAAATGAGTATTCATGCTTGGATCAAATAATCTCTCATCTACAACTATATAGAATCCATCAATGTTCTTCTTGCACATATATCTTTCTATGTCATCGAACATATCGTGCATTCTTGTCTCTTTTAGAACTTCTCTTTCAAGAATCGCTACTTCATTGTCGAAAACTTCCCTGGCGCAACTAGAATCTATCATACTCTTTAGGTAGTTACGATAATCGACCATTCCACTATTAGGACAGCCACAGCTTTCTGCATATATAACATTAGCATCTGTATATCTGTGAGAAGGAACCTCCTTGCCATCCCAAATATCCATAAGTATATTAAGTGCCTGCTCACCTATAAGCTCCCTGTCCATATTTACAGTAGTTATCTGAGGCAGGTAATTTCTTGCTTTTTCAAGGTTGTCAAATCCTGTAACAAGGAAATCCCCTGGCACATGATATCCGTTTAGCTCAGCTGTTCTGCATATTCCTGTTGCAATATTGTCATTTGAACATACAAAAACATCAGGAAGCTGCTTATTGTTTTTAATATAATCTTCCATATAACGGACACCTGTAGCAAAGCTATAATCTCCGTAAAGTACAGGATTATTAAGTTCTGTAAGATGATATTTCTGGAGACAATCCAGATAGGATTCTGCCCTTTGTCTGTTCTCAAAATTATCGCCGGGGCCTCCTGCAAAAACAAATCTTCTGCAGTTATGGACATTATAAAGATGGTCCATTATCTCTTCGATGGGCCTTCTGTTATCTATTCCAACATAATACAGATCAGGGAATTCATGGCCAATGCTGACTGCAGGCTTTCCACTTTTTTTGACAATTGCTAAGAGGTTCTGAAGGACTTCATAATCCATGATATTATTAGCATCAATTATGATCCCATCATATTCTTCAAGTTCAGGAAGTCTGAAAATATTGTATTCTCCGGCATTATTATCTCTGTCGCGACTCCAGTTTCCAAAACTGTTGAACTGAAAAAGAGCCATATCGAGATTCTCATTCCTGATCTTTCTCATTATGCCTTCTGTCCAGGCATAAACAACATATTTACGCCAGCCATCTGTAAGTAAAGCTATCTTTTTCATATATGTAAGTATCCGGAAACAAGATCATGTCAGATCTTGGGATTCCTCCTTAGTAGTATGTTGTTCTTTGAGCCAGTTTATAAAAGCCATTACATCAGGCTCTAAATTATGCATTTTGCATCCTACGGCCTCATATTCATCAAGAGAAAATTTCCTGACAATAGATGCCTGTATGTTCAGATGTTTATTGTGCTCTTTCTCCTGGAATACAACAGTAACATCTTCTCCAAGGCGAAAAACAGCTTCTCTCTCCATAGCAAAAGATATTCCTCTCATGGATATATCATAGATAACCACATGAACATCCTTGCTGACACCTGAATGGGCAACTCCCATTATTCCAACGGGATATCTCTCTGCCCGGCGATAATTTCTTGGATCTATTCCCTGAAGTCCTTCCATGTAATAGAACATGTTATTAAGCTCAGGAATAGGTCTTATCAGGCTGCATCTAAAATTATATCTGTTAAAATCCTTATCGTGAATACTAAAAGAAAAATCGTGCATCTCATTTAATGGTACGCCTTTATACTTTGGTTGCGTGACCATTATGCCCTGCTCTCTTGGGCCTATAACCTTACAAAGAGCGGGAATCATCTTGTCCATAATAGGGATATAGATTGTTATATCTGTTCCTGTAGAAAAAGCAGTTATATCCATATTCACCCCTTACAACAAACAACAATCACTTGCACATATTAAGTATATCATGATACATCTAAGATAACTACCAAAACCGTAAACTCCCCATTATCTAAAGAGATAATGGGGAGTTTACGGTTTTTATAACAAAATCAGACCTCTTCGTAGCCGATTTTCATAGCGGCAATATCTGTTTTACGATTCAGTATATTCATGAATTCTTCGCCAGTGATAGTTTCCTTTTCGTAAAGGTATTTAGCTATTTCATCAAGCTTTGGTTTGTTGTCTTTTAGTATATTAATGGCTTTCTCGTGCTGATTTCTTACAAGCTCTACTACCTTCTTGTCTATAAGGCTCTGGGTTTCAGATGAGCAAGCAAGAGAAGCATCTCCGCCAAGATACTGATTATTAACAGTTTCAAGGGCTACCATATCGAAATCATCAGACATTCCATATCTTGTGATCATAGCTCTTGCAAGCTTGGTCGCACGCTCGATATCGTTGGAAGCACCTGTTGTAACTGATCCAAACTCTACTTCTTCTGCGGCACGTCCGCCTGTAAGGGTAGCGATCTCGTTTTCAAGTTCAGTCTTACTCATAAGATAATGATTGCCCTCTTCTTCTACCTGCATGGTATATCCAAGAGCGCCGCTTGTACGTGGTACAATTGTTATCTTCTGAACAGGAGCTGTTCCCTTTTGCATTGCTGCAACTAGAGCATGTCCTACTTCATGATAAGATACGATGAGCCTTTCTTTATCAGACATAATAGAATTTTTCTTCTGATAACCGGCTATTACAACTTCTATACTTTCTTCAAGGTCTGACTGATTAGCAAATCTTCTTCCGTCTCTTACAGCCCTTAAAGCTCCTTCATTTATGATATTTGCAAGTTCAGCACCTGATGTACCTGTTGCCATTCTTGCTATCTTATTAAAGTCAACATCATCTGAAATCTTGATCTTCTTGGCATGAACCTTAAGAATATCTTCACGTCCTTTAAGATCAGGAAGTTCAACAGGAACTCTTCTGTCGAAACGTCCGGGTCTTGTAAGAGCAGGATCAAGAGATTCTGGTCTGTTGGTAGCAGCAAGGATCATAACTCCGTTATTGCCTTCAAAACCATCCATTTCTGTAAGGAGCTGGTTAAGTGTCTGCTCTCTTTCATCATTGCCGTTGAGCTGTCCGTCACGCTTTTTACCTATGGCATCGATCTCATCGATAAATACGATACAGGGAGCTTTTTCTTTGGCCTGTTTGAAGAGGTCTCTTACCTTGGAAGCACCCATACCTACAAACATCTCAACGAATTCAGATCCGCTCATGGAAAAGAACGGAACGTTAGCTTCACCTGCAACTGCCTTTGCAAGCATTGTCTTACCTGTTCCGGGAGGTCCTACAAGCAGGATACCCTTTGGCATTGATGCTCCGATTTCCTTATATTTACCAGGATTATGAAGATAGTCTACTATCTCCTGAAGATTTTCCTTGGCCTCTTCTTCTCCGGCAACATCAGCGAATTTAATTCCTTCAGTTGACTGAACATATACTCTTGCATTAGACTTTCCAAGGCCTCCGAACATCATGGACTGTCCTGATGAACCGCCGCCCATCTTGTCCATCATCCTGTTTGAAAGCCATCTTCCAAGCAGGATAAAGATCGCTATAGGAAGTACAAAGGTAAGAATAAATTCCATTATAGGAGACGTCTGCGTCTCTACTTCACTTGAGAAAGTAACATTATTATCTGCTAACCTTTGTACCAGGTCAGGATCGTAGATGGTAGCTGTGTAATAGTAATTACCATCATTGTTCTGATATACTATCTCATTAGAAAAGATCTTTACATTATTGATATTACCTTCTGTAGTATCAGTAATAAACTGACTGTATGACACCTCTGTCCTGTTAGCTCCCATCATAAGTGGAACTACTACCAGATTTAGAACTGCTATCAGAAGAAGGACTGCCATATAATAAAAGATCAGTGGTTTTTTGGGCTGTTTAACCTCGTTCATATATTCCTTTCATAAGTACCTGTTCTAAAATATACTTGTACCTGTAATGACTTTTATGAATTTTATTCTATCATTTTCAGAATTAGATATTCTAAACATACTATAAAGTATTCTGAAATATGTCTAAGTTAGTAGCTATTAAACTATTAACTAAGAATTCTTAGGCTCATTTTCATTTTCCGCACAGGAAATAATAAAAGCTACAGGTAATATTTCGGTCAAGATCAGCAAATACTTTTGAGGTCGCTTCCATCATCATGAAGAAGCGCTGACGGATCGCTATCTGCTGCGCTTGTTGCAAGCTCGTCGCACCTTTCATTCTCCGGATGACCTGCATGGCCTTTGACCCAGTGCCAGGTAATATTGTGATCTTTGACAGCCTCTAATAGTCTTTCCCATAAAGGTCTGTTCTTTACAGGCTTTTTGGAAGCATTGACCCAGCCTTTTTTGATCCAGCCTTCTATCCAGTGCTCATTAAATGCACTGATAACATACTTGGAATCAGAATACAGATCAATTTCGCAGGGATGATTCAAAGCTTCCAGAGCCTTAATAACTCCAAGAAGCTCCATTCTGTTATTTGTGGTCTTATCAAATCCTGCTGAAAGCTCCTTAATATGAAGCTCTCCTTTTGCATCCGTAAATTTAAGTACTGCGCCATATCCACCGGGGCCGTCCGGATTACCTCTGGCTGCGCCATCTGTATATATCTCGATGTGGTTCATTCTACCTCCGAACAATTTTAAGTATGCAGACAATCATCTTTTCCAGTTCAAACTGTATCTATGAAGACTATCATCTCTTCCAGTCCAAACTTTAACTATAAAGACTATTCTCCTATTCAGCCCAGGTTCCTGTCTTTGTGAATTCATCTGCCATATTCTGAGCATCTGCAACAATCTTTGGATCGTAACCTATTATAGAAAGAAGCTTTATAGCATTTCTATTTGTAGCAGGTCCTTTTTTGATCTTATAGCTGAAGTGAACGTCAGAATCTGTGACTTCGCCTTCAAAGTGGTAGTTATCATAATAATCTTTCAAAAGCTCTGTAAGCTCAATATCGTGAGTTGCTGCAAAGCACTGGATATTCTTATGATCAAGGCTCTTAAGTATCTGCGTTGAAGCTGCAATTCTCTCAATTGTATTAGTGCCTCTAAGTACTTCATCAATAAGGCAGAATATCCTGTTTCCATCTTCATTGGCAGCATCAAGGATTCTCTTTAAGGATTTGATCTCGACAATATAATAGCTGTCTCCGCCAGCAAGATCGTCTCTAAGCGCCATTGAAGAATAAATTCTGTAAAGAGGCGCTGTATATGAAGTTGCATTAACAGTATGAATTGTCTGAGCCATTACTGCTGCAATTGCACTTGTCTTAAGGAAGGTTGACTTACCTGATGCATTTGATCCTGTTATAAGGACTCCCTTATCAGCACTTATGCTGTTAAGAACAGGATTGTTCATGCAGGGATGATAGAGATTAGCTGCATCATATTTGGTATCATCTGCTGTAAACTCAGGAAGACAGTAATTACCATCAAGTGATGCTCTATAGCATGCTACAGATATCTCAGTCTCGATACGGCCCAAAGCTGTAACTATATCGTCAAGAAGCTCGCCATGAGTCTTAACGAAATTATACATACTCTTAAATTTGAAAAGATCTATATGAGTGAACATGCAGATATAATCAAGCAGCATATTCATAGGATCGCCGCTGTTAGAAAGTCTGCCCGGATCAAGGATTATCCATGAACCTCTTTTAAAAGAGTCTGTCTCTTTTTCATATTTGAAGAAGTCCCTGGTCTCTTCCTTAAGAACCTCATCATCAAGTTTCTTAAAAAGATCTACTCCTCCAAGCATTCTATTGATATATCCAAAGATATACAGATATGGTGATATATCACCTTTTATGACAAAATAAGTAACTGCATTATACAAAAGGCACGCAATTATAATAACGAGAAATAGCTCGAACCTTACAAAGCATCCTGCAATTGATATAAGGATAAGGATATCCGCAATAATATGAGGAAGTCTTGAAGGCATCTTAAGTTCATCAAGTGATCCAATATAATCATAAAGAGAATACTTGCCATAATTGGACATCTTGGCAAAAGCAAGCTGAGTCTCTATTCTAAGATCCTCTTTGTCTGTGAAGTTATCTACCTGCTTTTCAAATGCATCAAAATCATCTGTCTGCATGGGAGTTCTGAGTCTGTAATACAGATACTCCTGTCCAGCTCCTGATTTACAATAATTGATCCTGTCATATATTGAATCAAGTCCAAGATCATTCCAGGTGATATCATCAATGGCTGTCTTTTCTTTATGATTTTCAAAATACTTGGGTATTGCCTTTCTGCGGCTTTCTCTGATATCGATATCAGATTCCTTGCCCCAGTTTTTCTTTGCCTTGTTTCTAAAATATTTCTCTGCTCTTTTTTCGTTTCTCTTACCAAGGATTGCTGCTATGACAAGGATTGCAACAATTATTCCAAGAACTGTTATATAAACCTGCATAAATTTTTCCTATCTTTGTGTCTTTTATTTAGTCTCTTCCGATTTCTTTCATGATCCTTCTCTTGATGTTCTCAGCTTCAGCGTAAAGATCATGAGGATCTACTCCAATATTGAACTTACCGTCTTCGTATCTTATAACGCCAGCGATCATTGTCATCTTAACATTCTGCTTGCTTCCGCTATATACGATATTCTTGCATATGTTATTGATTGGCTGCATGTTGGGCTGATCAAGATCTATCATTATCATATCTGCCTGCTTGCCAAGTGAAAGTGTATCACAGTCATCAATGCCCATAGCATGAGCACCGTTAACGGTAGCCATCTTGAGTACTTCCATTGCATCAACTGATGAAGCATCATCATCACGAATCTTGGCAAGTCCCGTTACAAGGAACATCTCCCTGAAGAAATCAAGGCTGTTATTGGACGCAGGTCCATCTGTTCCTAGTGCTACAGGAATACCATGCTTAAGATAGTCTGATATAGGAGCTATTCCTGAAGCAAGCTTAACGTTGGATCCGGGATTAGTAACGACATACATGTTCTTCTCTTTAAGGATCTGCATATCTTCCTCGTTAACATGAACGAGGTGATATCCACCGCCCCCAAAGTCGAAAAGTCCCATGGACGCAAGATACTTTACAGGACTCATTCCATAGCGTTCTACGCATCCCAAAGTTTCAGACTTAGTCTCTGCTATATGTGTGAATACAGGCGCCTTATACCTGTGAACAAGGTCTGAAAATTTAGTAAGAAGCTCAGGAGAACAGGTATACTCTGCATGTATTCCCATAAAATAGGAATTAAGCGGATCATCTTCACTATTTAGCTCATTGTACATTCTCTCAACAAGTTCAAGTGACTGGGAAAAGTTATTGACGCATCCTACCTGAACACATCTCATTCCGGCTTCTCTAGAGGCTTTAGCAATAGTCTCAGGGGTTAGATACATATCAAATATTGATGTAATGCCACTTGTAAGATACTCAAGTATTGCAAGCTTTGTAAGAGAGTAGATATCATCACCTGTCATATGTGCTTCAATAGGGAATATCTGATTATTGAGCCATTCCTGAGTAGGAAGATCATCTGCAAGTGATCTCATCAAAGTCATCGCGCTATGAGTATGCGCATTTTTAAATCCTGGCATAAGAAGATTCTTCTTACAATCTATCTCACGATCAAAGCTTCTATATATGTTAGCACTACTTGCTTCATCCTCTGTTCCGACAAAAGATATCTTGTCTCCATTTGTCCATACTTCACCTATAAAGACAGGCTTATCCTCTTCCATGGTAAGGATTCTGGCATTATAAAATCTTATGTTCACTTACATATCCTCCAATAAACTATTCTATGACAAGTTATATAAATGCATTAAAATGTATCAAGATCAAAGTTCGTTAAACTGCTTTACAGATTCTGTTACAAGCTTTGCAAAGCGAGGAGCTGCCATATCTGCTGCCTCCTGAACTTCCTCGTGGTTAAGAGGATTCTGGCTCATTCCTGCAGCAAGATTACTGATGCAGGATACTCCGCAGACCTTCATTCCCATATGGTTAGCTGCAATAGCTTCTACAACAGTACTCATACCAACTGCATCAACGCCGAGAGTTCTAAGCATACGGATTTCTGCAGGAGATTCAAATGAAGGTCCTGTAAGCTGGCAGTATATACCCTCTTTAAGAGCAATCTCATTCTTGATCGCAGTATCTTTAAGGATCTTCTGAAGCTCTGCATTATAAACAGTGCTCATATCAGGGAACCTAAGACCGAGTCTGTCATCATTAGGTCCTATAAGCGGATTAGGTGCAAAGCAGCTTATGTGATCTGTTATAAGCATAAGGTCTCCGGCATTAAAGTGATAATTAACACCGCCACTTGCATTTGTAAGGAATAATATCTCAGCACCAAGCTGTCTCATAACACGTGCAGGAAGTACTACATCAGAAATAGGATAACCTTCATAATAGTGTACTCTTCCCTTCATGCATACTACAGGAGTATTTCCTACATATCCGAATATGAACTTTCCATCATGGCCCGGTACTGTTGATACAGGGAATCCGTCTATCTCTGAATATGATACCTCTGCTTTAATATCTATATTTTTGGCATAGTCGCCAAGTCCTGATCCAAGTGTGAGTGCAACTTTAGGAACAAAATCTGTTTTAGCTCGTACAGCTTCTGTACATTTTTCAACTTTCTCATAAATTTTAGCGTTAGTCATAGTCCACCTCTTTCTAAAACATATTTTTTCTAAAACATTTTTATGTATTACTGCTTTGCTATTTCTTCAGCCTTCTCTTCAAGATAGACATATCTGTCCATTAGCTCTTCAAGCCTCTTTTCCTCAGCTTCCTTCTTCTCTGTGAGTTCTCTTAGCTTGCCAAAATCCGTAGCATTTGCAAGTATATCTTCTTCATACTTGGCAATCTTCTGCTCGCTCAGGGCGATCGTCTCTTCTATTGTCTCATATTCTTTTTGCTCTTTATAGCTGAATTTTAATTTATGGCTTCTTGTAGCATTTGACGCTGTCTTATCATCTAAAGTAGTGCCGTCTGCATCTTTAGAAGATCCGTTATCATCTGTTGCCTTAGAGTTTTTTTTGGATGAAGAGCTTCCATTTTTATCATCTTCAAAATTCCAGGAAAGACTTCCATCAACGCCTTCCTTATGAGTTTCAAAGAACTCAGTATAGGAGCCGTTATAAAGGTGTATGCCGCCATAAGAATCAAAGGTCAGCATACGTCTTCCTATTCTGTCAAGGAAGTATCTGTCATGGGATACAGCTATTACGATTCCGGGAAAAGAGTCAAGGTAGTCTTCAAGTATCTGAAGAGTCCTTATATCAAGATCGTTGGTAGGCTCATCAAGTATAAGGACATTGGGAGCTTCCATCAAAACCTTGCAAAGATACAGCCTTCTCTTTTCACCACCGGAAAGCTTACCTATAGGCTGATACTGAAGACTTCCTTCAAAGAGGAACTTCTCGCACATCTGAGATGCAGATATATAGCCGTCATCAGTCTTAATATACTCAGCAGTATCCTTAACATAGTCGATAACTCTCTGGTTATCATCCATTGAGGTTGCTTCCTGGGCATAATAGCCTATCTTGACAGTCTCTCCAATCTCAATATGTCCTGTATCCGGAGGAATTGTGCCTGTTATCATCTTCATAAGAGTTGTCTTGCCGCATCCGTTAGGACCAAGAATACCTATACGATCATCTCTTGTGAAGGTAAACGTAAAGTCATTTATAAGAGTTCTATCGCCATAGCTCTTACCTATGTTATAAAGTTCAATAGTCTTTTTACCAAGTCTTGAAGAAATTGCAGATATCTGCACATCCTCGTCAAACTTTATTTTCTCTTCATCACGAAGAGCCTCATAACGCTGGATGTGGGCCTTTTGCTTAGTAGAACGGGCGCGGGCACCCCTTCTCATCCACGCAATTTCTTTTCTCAAAATATTAGCATGCTTGTCCTGAGTAGAAAGAGCTGAGGCAATGCGTTCAGCCCTAAGCTCAAGATAGCCTTCGTAGTTGGTATCATAAGTATAAAGTCTTCCCTGATCCACCTCTACTATCTTATTGCAGACAAGATCAAGAAAATATCTGTCGTGGGTTACCATAACAAGCGCGCCGCGATAATTCTCAAGATATATCTGGAGCCACTCACTCATAGCATTATCAAGATGGTTAGTAGGCTCATCGAGAAGAAGGATATCACTGTTTTCAAGAAGGCGGGCGCAAAGCGCAGCCTTTTTTCTCTGACCTCCTGAAAGCTTTGAAACCTTCTGATCAATATCATTAAAGCCAAGTATGTTAAGGATCTTCTTGGCTTCTCCTTCTATCTGTGCCTCAAACTCCTTTGCTTCTAATGGACTCTGTGGATGGCGCTTTGCCACATTGGTAGATACCACATAATCATAAAGGGTATAATCCATATCAAATTCCGGATTCTGAGGAAGGTATGATATAACAACGTTATTGCCCTTTACAATATCGCCTGAATCTTCCTCTGTAAGTCCTGCAATAAGGCGAAGCAGCGTAGACTTTCCGGTTCCGTTTATACCGATAATTCCGATCCTGTCGCCCTCATCAATTCCAAATGATGCCTCCTTAAGAAGGACCTTGTCTGTAAATGCCTTAGAGACATCTTTCATGGATACTAAATTCATCTAAAAATACACTCCTATAAGTTCAGGCTTTTCCAAAAGCCATTCTACTTATTGTACTATATCCGGCTCTATATCGCACATATCATTTTCCAAAGACGTATCTGACTTTGTATTTGCACCGCCTTCATCCCCATCAGAAGTATCGCCTGCATCATCTTTAATAAGGAAGCCGTGGACCCTTGGATTGATCGTATAATGAATAGTCTTGCTGACAAGAAATGATGCCCCATACTCCTCAAGCTTATTTAAAAGGATACCCTGAATTCCCTTAAGATTAGTTATGTTTGAAAGCGCACTGGACATAAGGTCATTACCGGGATATTCATTAAAGTGCACATCAATACCTGTTGGAATGCAGCTTCCTCTAAAGCCTCTTGTATCTTCATCACTATACTTGCTTCCAAGATAGATATTGATACGCCTCTCACTCGTCTCTTCCAGTAAAAAGATCCTTAGCATTATCGCCATTCTGTTGTATTCATCAGTTGACAGCCTTGTCTTTACAACAGCATCATAGACTTCACCATGAATATTCAATGAGACAGTATTGCCAGATCCATCAAATCCGCAAGGAAGCGTGTATATCTGGTCGCCTTCATATATCTGTACGCCAAAACGCTTTCTGTCAATTGGTACAAAGCCAATCTTTTTAATTCCATCAGTAAAGTTATTATGGGTTATCTGCATTAATAGCGGAAAGACTCCTATTCCACTTTCACCAAGATCATAGACTGCGCCATAAAGCGCTCTGATCCTCATGATCATGTCCTGTTTGTTATCATAAGAATCTGTTCTTCTGTTCCAGCCGCCTCTATAGATAAGCTTTCCCAAAACCTCTTTATCCTGAATACGCATGATAGTCTTTTCAAGGAATCTTGTGCTTAACTTATCTTCCTTAAGCGAATCTTCAGACACTTCTATATTGGCCATCTTCTCATAGAGGATATCAGTCATGGTACCTGTCTGGAATACCTCGTTATTGCCTGCATTAACTGCAATGACCATGTCAATGTCAGGATATATATAGACATTCTGACCCAGCATTCCGTTGAAGATATAAGCTCCTTGTCTGCTGTTTATAAGCCATAGGTGATAGCCATATTCAGGTGCTTCCGGGATATCTGTCCTTGCATGAACTGATGTAGATGCAATAACCCAGCCTTCAGGTACGAGCTGTCTGCCTTCCCACATACCCTTTTGAAGATAGAGCTGACCAAGCTTACACATATCCTCAGCACGCATAAAAAGGCCCCACCCGCCTTTAGTAATACCCTGCGGGCATGCCTCCCAGAAGACACGCTTTATTCCCATAGGATCAAAAATTCTCTCTTTTACAAAATCAAAGAGGCTCTGACCTGTAATCTGTGTCACTATCGCAGAAAGAATATAAGAATTCATGGAATTATAGCTAAATTCCTTGCCCGGAGCAAAAGATGTTCCGGAATCCATGTAGCCTTTGATCCAGTCATTACCGGACATTGCTCCTGCTTCATTAAACTGTACGCCACTTGTCATGGACAGAAGATGCTCTACAGTAATGTCTCGAAGCCTTAACATAGAATTTAGAGTTTTCTTATCTGAAAGGATATCTATGATCTTATCATTTATATTAAGCTTTCCTTCGCCTATCAGAATTCCTATTGCCATCCCTGTTACTGACTTAGACATGGAATGTACTATATGCCAGTAATCAAGATCATATGGAGCAAAAGAAGTTTCGCCTATCACCTTGCCATGTCGCATGACCATGATCTTATGAAGATTGGCATGAGGACATTCATATAAAGTTTCAAAAAGGTCTTTGACCCACTTTGATGAAATACCCTGAGACTCAGGTGTAGCTCTTTCAATAAAAGTCTCACCTTCCTGGGGTTCTTTAGAAAAAGCCGGCTTCTGCGGCTGATAGTTGACTTTACTTATCTCGCCTGTCTGATGTCCGACAAGACGCATTAGAAGTTCTCCAACATATAGATCTGATGAAAGTGCCATGATGTACCTCCCTTTTGATGTCACAGATTAATAGGAGCAATAAATAAGTACGGTCGAAGTCGTTGTATCAAAAATATGACTTCTTGAATGTAAATAACAAAAAACAAACATTTACTACGTGTTTCGTGATTCAAAAATACATCTCATTACATGATACCACAATTTGCTTACTTTATCCGAATCGCATATCTATAGCATCCTCTTTGGAAAATGTACATAAAATAGCAAAAAGCATCTCAGTTTCCCAAGATGCTTTTTGAATATTTTTTACTATGAAGTTTTATTAAAGTGTAACTTTCTTGAATGCCTTTTTACCACGGCGAACCATTACACCGTCTCCTGCAAAGAACTCTTTGTCATATGTAGTAGCTACGTCAGATACCTTCTCGTCTGCAACAGTTACGCCGCCCTGCTGAACATTACGTCTTGCTTCTGATCTTGTAGCGCAAAGGCCTGCAGAAACAAGTACCTGAAGGATATCAACCTTGCCATCTCTGAAATCTTCTTCCTTAAGTGAAGCTGCAGGAATATTAGCAGAATCTCCGCCGCCTGCAAAGAGTGCCTTGGAAGCTTCCTGAGCCTTCTTAGCTTCTTCCTCGCCGTGAACCATGTTTGTAAGCTCATATGCAAGGATCTCTTTAGCTTCATTAAGCTTAGCATCCTTCCATGAATCCATCTCTTCAATCTGTTCAAGAGGAAGGAATGTAAGCATTCTGATGCACTTCATAACGTCAGCATCGCCAACGTTTCTCCAGTACTGGTAGAAATCGTATGGAGATGTCTTCTTAGGATCAAGCCATACAGCATTACCTGCTGTCTTACCCATCTTCTTACCCTGTGAGTCTGTAAGAAGTGTGATTGTCATAGCATGAGCATCCTTACCAAGTTTACGACGGATAAGCTCTGTACCACCAAGCATGTTGGACCACTGATCATCTCCACCAAACTCAAGGTTACAATCGTACTCCTGGAACATGTGATAGAAATCGTATGACTGCATGATCATGTAGTTGAATTCAAGGAAGGAAAGTCCCTTCTCCATACGCTGCTTGTAGCACTCTGCACGAAGCATGTTATTAACTGAAAAGCATGCACCAACCTCACGAAGAAGATCAACATAGTTGAGTTTTAAGAGCCAGTCAGCATTATTAACCATAAGTGCCTTACCATCTGAGAAATCGATAAATCTCTCCATCTGCTTCTTGAAGCATTCTGCATTGTGATCGATATCTTCTCTTGTAAGCATCTTACGCATATCTGTACGTCCTGATGGATCACCGATCATTGTAGTACCACCGCCGATAAGAGCGATTGGCTTATTACCTGCCATCTGAAGTCTCTTCATAAGAGTAAGTGCCATAAAGTGTCCGGCTGTAAGACTGTCTGCTGTACAGTCAAATCCAATGTAGAATGTAGCCTTACCACTATTGATAAGCTCTCTGATCTTGTCTGCGTCTGTTACCTGGGCAAGAAGGCCTCTTGCCTCGAGTTCTTCATAAACTCCCATTTTTCTACCTTTCTGCACTTTCTGTGCCTGTAAAAAGATTAGCGCAATCCGGGCTATGGCTTAAATGAAGGCCTGTATCTGGACATTTATAAAGACCTTCATCACATAAAAAAAGCCCTTTGCGCTGTTGTCAGCTACAAAGGACGGATGATCTGTTCCGTGTTACCACCTTTATTCACATAAGACTCACGCCTTATGCCTCAGCAGGTACTCATCTTTACAAATGATATTATGATCATCTAAAAATGAAGACCCTTCCACAGTAACGGTTGGATTCCGTCTTCCCATACTTTCATGACCATAAGGCCAGGAAGAAAATATCTTCCATAAAATGTTTCCGGGAAGCTGCTCACGGAGGTATTCATTAAATGCCAGTTGCTGCGCCTCTCACCAAACGGCTGCTCTCTGTAGCTTGTACATTCAACTACTTATTCCGGTCAATGCATTTACATTTATTTATTCTAAGAAATAGATTAAATAAAGTCAAGGAGTAAATTAATAACTCAGGCTTCGCACTTATAAATAAGTATTTTTCCTTGCAATTTGATTATCTTGGGTAGTTAATTTCGTACGTATATAAACGGTATTTCGTGTACATATATTGTTCAAACAATAGCCAAATTTGCTTTATTTTAGGTTTAAGTTATCCCTTTAGAATGTATATATAGATGTTAATAATTCTTCGTAAAAGGGGTAACTGCTATGAAGAAAAACACGGGTAGATCCATTAGTTTTTTATTTATTTTATTAGCTATTTCAACTGCCGCTGTAATAGGCGCAATCATTTATCTCACAAGACAAAGCGGTTATGATACGATCAGCACACAGCATATGGTCGAATCTCTTTTTCCAGAGCTATTTCCAAAACATTATCACAATGCCCTGTGGTTGTCACTTGGGCTTAACAGTGCCAGAAGAATGGCTCATATATACGAGTTTGGTGCACTTGGCTTTTTCATGGCCTTAATGATCATAACATCACCTGTTGGCAGGAAGCTTAAAAACAGTAATTCTCGAACAATGCTGATATTTTTAGCTTCTATAGCATTTTGTTCCATGGCAAGCTTCTGCGATCAGGTTCATAAGACCTTCATAGTATATCGCCACTTTGATGTACAGGATCTTGTACTTGATGCTATAGGATATGTTGCTGCAATAACATTTGTATGCGCACTTTACTATATCAAGAATCATCCTATCATCTACAAGCCGGCATATAAGATCACACCTGAGCCTATCATCGAATTACAGGGCCAAATCATTGAATAAATCAGTGAACTACTCGGTAATTGAATCACCGAGGATTCTCTCTTAATGTCCTAAATCAGAAACATGCACAGACTACCAGTGAAAATGAGCATGCTGCAAAAAGTATTCCAATCTGCGCTGCAGATATCTTCTTATAAAGTCTTATAAGAATAAGAACACACCATACAATAACATTTACAACCACCCAGGAAGACAGTATTCGTCTGGGTGTAAGTCCGTATACTGCTATATATATTCCAATCAGGTTCCATGCTGCAAGAAGGGCAAATACAAGAGCAAATACAAATAGTATAGTTGCAAGGATCCTGGTACTCTTCTGCTCCCACAGTGCTTTCTTTGATACAAAGCATGAAGCAAACATTATAGCCATATTAAG
>NZ_JAILQF010000385.1 GCF_024699075.1 Butyrivibrio sp. | reverse complement strand
TATTGCAAGAGATCCGGATTCATCAGTATTCCAGATAGTATCATTTGCCTGGGCAGGTTTTGGAGCAGCCTTTGGCCCCGTTGTACTTCTTTCTCTCTTTTGGAAAAGATCTAATCTGCAAGGCGCCATAGCTGGCATGATAACAGGCGGAGCTTTCGTATTCATCTGGAAATACGTAATCGCAAAACTCGGAGGACCCTTCGCTATCTACGAACTCCTCCCAGCCTTCATAATCGCCCTTCTTGCCAACATAATAGTAAGCCTTAACACCCCAGCCCCAGACAAAGAAACCACCGCCACCTTCGAATCCATACATTAACACTCACCCCTCCCATCACACCGGGAGGGGTATTTTATGCATACTCCCTCACCTTTATAGGCAGTAATGGAGTGGGAAGTGCAAAGATTATTCGAAGCAGTATTTGACTGCAGGCAGAGCTACAAGTACTCCGTCGTCGCTTTCTTTTTTTATTAGGTCTTCGTTTTTTACTACCAGATAGTACTGATCTCCGGGCTGAATGTTTCTGCTTTCTGAAGATGTAAAGCTAACTGTTCTTCCACTTCTACCTGTATAGTTATCGAATGAAAACTTGTAAGTGTATGTAGTTGAGTGATCAGAGCCACTGCGATGACTTTCAACATTGCTAAGACTGCTGACCGTATCAAGTACTACGCTGTATCTTTCATCATTAATCAGATTTATACGTTTTATAGCTTCCGATACAATACGTATTCCACAGATTATAAATATTAAAAAGAAAGCCGATAAGCCAAGTGCCAGAGCAATAACACCGCCAAAACCTTCATTTCCAATTGAAGATATAAAAAAGGGAATGAAAGACTTCATAGTAGCTATCATCATAAGAAAAGGAACTCCTCCAAAAATGGTTCCAAAAATTATCTGTCTTATACATCCTGTTTTTGCAATGATAAGGTTCTTTGTTATTGGGCGTCTGTTAAGTGACTGTGCATAAACTCTTTGCTCTGCAGCTCTTTGTAATCTGTCATTTTCCTTTTGTATATCCTGAGCCTTATAAGCTTCTTCCATCTGCTTAACATTTTCCACTTCATTTTCGCTTATAAGAGTCCCATATACATATTCCTGATATCCTACATTGTACTTATATGATACGTGTACTTCTTTACCTATAGGGTTTTCAGATTTTGAAGCTCTGCAGGCGCCAATGATCTTACCTTTAGGTAGTGGTGCAAATACTTCTATCTCCGGCTGAAGATCAACATCAAGAAGCCTTACCTGTAAGCTTGTACATACATCAGGATCCTTCCTGGATCCGCCGTTATGTCCTACAACAACTCCCCTTGAATATCCCATCTTTAATTTGTCTGTGTCTGGTATTCTCATACTTTTCTCCTCATAAAATATTTTTGTCAGCAGTGCAGTAAATCTTAAAACTGACAAATCTCCCCATGTTTACCATCATGCCATCATATATGATTACCTGAGCTTATGGCAATAATGGTTTTAATGATTAACCACGGTTAACATTATGTCATGATTCATTCAACAAATACACCCAAACTTTTCCAAATTAACTATAGTTTTTTCGCATATATATCAAAATAATAAATTTATATTTTTTAATATATATCCAAAAAAGCCTCGCCTCCTCTTAAAAACACACTTCATTCCATCTATTAATCCTTAAATAAAAAATAACCAGATATAGAAATAACTAGATGTATTTCCATGCCTGGTTATTGAGACAATCTAATATTTTTTATTCGCTACATCAAACGGCTTTCATCACATCAGTTGCAACTAATGGGTTTTCAGCCAAAAGCAATTTTATAATTTTTTCAAATTCGCACTACATTATCCATTGAGAATTAGATTTGCGAAGTTTGAGCTATTATTTATTCAAAGATGCAACGAATCTGTCGAAGGCTTCCTGACCTTCAGGTGTACGCTTGTAAACGCCTGCATCTTCAAGTACGTGCATAAACACTTTACCGATTTCATCCTGAAGCACCGTATCTATATTGGTAGCATCAATCCTGTCATAGTTTTTACTAAACTCATCTACCCAGTCTGCATGCTTTTCAAGTACTTCATCCTTACGAAGGTCTTTGCCTGTAAGAATAGCTTCTTTAAGATCCTTCATCTCAGTCTTAAGTCTTGCAGGAAGTACTGCAAGTCCCATAACTTCGATAAGACCTATATTCTCCTTCTTGATATGATGAAGCTGAGCATGAGGATGATATACACCAAGAGGATGCTCCTCTGTAGTTATATTGTTTCTAAGTACAAGATCAAGCTCGTACATGTCGCCGCGCTTTCTAGCAATAGGAGTGATCGTGTTATGAGGGGTTCCATCTGTTTCTGCCAAAATAAATGCATCCTCATCACTATATCCGCGCCAAGTTTCAAGTATCTTATCAGCAAGCGCGATGATCCTGTCTGTATCAGGTGCTGATAAACGGATTACTGACATTGGCCACTTAACAATTCCGCTCTTAACATCTTCAAATCCATTTACAGTAAATGTTCTCTCGACTTCCGCCTTTGCCATAGCAAAGTCATAATGACCTCCCTGGAAATGGTCATGTGAAAGAATAGATCCGCCTACTATTGGAAGGTCTGCGTTTGATCCTACAAAGTAGTGAGGGAACTGCTTAACAAAGTCAAAAAGCTTACAGAATGTAGCATGCTCAATCTTCATTGGAACGTGCTGTGAATTAAACACTATGCAATGCTCATTGTAATATACATAAGGTGAATACTGGAAAAACCAGTTACTGTTATTGATGGTGACAGGAATGATCCTGTGATTTTCTCTTGCAGGATGATCAAGTCTTCCTGAATATCCTTCGTTTTCTCTGCAAAGCTGACATTTAGGATAGCCTGACTGCTTAGCATTTCTTGCTGCAGCAATAGCCTTTGGATCCTTCTCAGGTTTGGACAGATTTATTGTGATATCAAGATTACCGTAATCTGTTGGTGTTATCCATTTCATATCTTTAGCGATACGATATTTTCTTATATAATCAGTATTTCTTGAAAATGTATAGTACCAGTCAGTTGCCTTAACCGGATCTTC
This sequence comes from Butyrivibrio sp., assembly GCF_024699075.1. Next base: position 2,035 of record NZ_JAILQF010000385.1, on the reverse strand, counting down.
TTTATAAAGATCATTAAACTTCTTTATCACTTCACTTGGCCTTGGTGTAAGAAGACCCATGAGCTTTGTATCAAAAAGATCTGTATATGCTGCTGTTGTTCCTTCTATGATCTTATTATCAACTGCATACTTGCAAAGATCTTTCATTGTACCTTCAAGATATGTGCCATCATCTATCTTCTTTTGGTCAATGCTTTCTGATTTCTTGATGACATCCTCTTCTGATCCTTCAAGCTCTGTAAGACCAAACTGCATAAGAATAGTATTAAGAGAATATGTTATGTCTTCTTTTTCTATAAGACCTGTACGATAAGCATAAGCTACAAGGTCTACTATGTTTTCGTCAATCATTGCGCACCTCGATTTGGATATTATTAAGGCGACCCAAAATCTCTGGTCGCCTGTTATAGATGTATTAGTCAATTACTCTTGGGCCGTCACCTATTGATACGATATAGAATGTGCAGTCATAGCCAATCTTATCTTTATAAGCTTTGCCAACCTTTTCTTTAAAATCATCAATTGCTTCGTCCTTAACGATAGAAACAGTGCAGCCGCCAAATCCGCCGCCTGTCATACGTGAACCGATAACGCCGTCAACCTTCCAGGCTTCCTCAGCAAGAGTATCAAGCTCAATTCCTGTTACATCATAGTCATCACGAAGTGATACGTGAGAAGCGTTCATAAGCTTACCAAACTTTTCAAGGTCTCCTGCCTTAAGAGCTTCTACTGCATCAAGAGTACGCTGATTCTCATATACAGCATGCTTTGCTTTTACTCTTTCGTCATCATCTGTGATCGCATCCTTATGAGCCTCAAACTCTTCTATAGAAAGATCACCAAGTCCCTTTATGTCACATACTGTCTGCATCTGTGAAAGAGCATGCTCGCAGGCGCTTCTTCTTGCGTTGTACTGAGAATCTGTGAGTTTATGCTTTTTATTTGTATTAGTTACTACGATCTTCATGCCATCAAGATGGATTGGAGCATATTCAAATGAAAGGTCTGCTGTATCAAGGAAAATAGCATTATCTTTTTTGCCCATAGCAGAAGCGAACTGGTCCATGATTCCGCAGTTACAACCATTGAAATTGTTCTCTGCATCCTGTCCGATAAGAGCAAGTTCCTGATTAGGGACATCAAAACCGTACATATCGCGAACAGCAAAGCCTGTAAGAACTTCAAGTGATGCTGATGATGAAAGGCCTGAACCATTAGGAATGTTACCGATGATGACCATATCAAAGCCTGTCTCAAGCTTCATTCCTCTTTTTTCAAAAGCCCATACAACTCCCTTTGGATAGTTGGTCCAGCCAGCCTTGGGATCGTTTGGAACAAGGTCATCAAGGGATGTCTCGCGTCTTGAATTATCAAAATTAAGGGACACAAAGCGAATCACTCTGTCGTCTCTCTTCCTTGCTGCAGCATATGTTCCGATTGTGAGTGCACATGGGAATACGTGACCGCCATTATAATCTGTATGCTCACCAATAAGGTTTACACGGCCTGGTGCAAAGTAGCACTTAACGCCTTCGTTATCGCCGAATTCTTTTGCAAAGCCGTCAAGTACGGCCTGTTTCATTTCCTGATCAACCATAAAAACACCTCTTCTTTCGTACTTAAAAATATGTTAATCGCCAGGATAATCACGCAGTCAATTGCGTAACCCCGCTTTCGCCTTCATGGCTTTAGTAAATAAAATCATCGCCTCATGTGAAAATAACCCTGATTTTTGTAAGGCTCTTATCCGCTTCCGTAAACACTATATACTCTCGCTCCTAAGAACCTAACAAAAATCAGGAACATTTTCAAAATCGGCTTATGATTTCATTTACTAAAGTCATGAATTCAATTTACCCGAATTAAGGTAATGAACTGCGTGATTATCCTCTGCCAATATACGTTGTTAAACTCGCAAACGCTTCGCTTTTTGCTCGTTATAAAATCGCTGCTAACGCAGCTCTACTGGTACGGGGCTTATAACCCCGCACCAGAAATCAAGATCTTCCCACCACCTAAAGGTGGTGGGTTATCT
>NZ_JAILQF010000151.1 GCF_024699075.1 Butyrivibrio sp. | reverse complement strand
GCCCAGATAAATCCGCCCTTAGACTTCATAACACGTGCAACAGCATCATCTATAAGTGTATAGAAATATGTTATGCCGGCTTTATCAAATTTATCCTTATATTCTTTTTCGAATACCTTGTCAAAAATAGCACGGAAGTTTGCATCATAAGTCTTACTGATAGTATCCTTGGTCGCAAACCATACATCCATCTTGGTATCAAGCGCATACTGGAAGCAGCTGTGTGCAAAGCTTTCAATTGACTTGTCCTTATTGTGCATTCCCTGAATAATTCCAGGTCCGTCGAATTCCTGAATTGTCTCACGGATTTCTTTTCCATCAGCGCCTGTAAATACAAGCTCTGCTTTACCTGCACCAGGAACCTTGATCTCTACGTTCTTATAAACATCGCCGTATGCATGACGGGCAAGTGTTATAGGCTTTTGCCATGTGCGAACATTAGGATCAATGCCTTTGACCATAATAGGTGTACGGAATACTGTTCCATCCAGGATTGCACGAATCGTACCATTTGGAGACTTGTACATTTTCTTAAGATCATACTCTTTTACTCTGTCAGCATTAGGTGTTATAGTAGCGCATTTTACTGCAACACCATACTTTGCTGTAGCATTAGCAGAATCGATTGTAACCTGATCATCAGTTTCATCTCTGTGTTTAAGACCAAGATCATAATATTCAGTCTTCAGATCAATAAAAGGTGTAAGAAGGTGCTCCTTGATAAGTGCCCAGATAATTCTGGTCATCTCATCTCCGTCCATCTCAACAATTGGTGTAGTCATCTGGATTTTAGCCATTAAATCTTCTCCTATTATGTATTCTTATTCTATAGTTACTTTAATAATTATTTCTCTTCTGCTTTCTCATTATCTTCACTATACAAATCATACAATCCGTATTTGACCATATTTGTATATGCGTTGATCATATGCTGATTAGCAAGCTCCTCTGCAAGATCTGCATTCTTATCCTTTATAGCAAGCATTATCTTTTCATGTTCCTTATTGGACACAGGACCTCTGTTTGTAGAAAGAGTCTTCTGCCTGATCCTAAGAACATACTGATGGAAATCCTTAAGAGTATGCTCAAGCATTTTGGAATTACATGATTCATAAAGAATAGTATGGAAGCGGTTATCGAGCTCTGCAAGCTGGTCCATGTGACCTTTGGAAGCATGAAACTCTGAAAGATATACAACCTCTTCCATTTCTTCCATCTGCTCTTTTGATATATGCTCGCATGCCCATCTGGCACATAGTCCCTCAAGTTTGGAGCGGATCATGTATATATCTTTTACATCATTTGCATGAATTCCTGTTACATACGCTCCCCTGTTGGGAATGATCTTAATAAGGCCCTCAAGCTCAAGCTGTCTGAAAGCTTCACGAACAGGAGTTCTTGAAACTCCCAGTTCTTTACCTATAGCTACTTCTTTTAATTCTTCATTATCCTTGTACTTACCATTAAGAATGTCTTCACGAATCTTGTGGAAAACTCTGCCTCGCAAAGAATACTTATCCATCTCTTCAGGATTCAATTCATTATTCACGTTTATACCTCATTTAAGCCGTTTTCTATGCCCAGCTCTTTTTGTACATTCGCAATTTCAGCAACAAGTTCTTCATCAGTCAGAACAGTAACTCTTCCATCTGCATACTGACTGTCTACCCATTCTTTAATCTTTATTACAAGCGGTGACTTCTTGTCCATCGCATTTTCATCTTTAAGATGATAGTGAATATTGATCCAGTGTGCTATTCCTGCAAGTCCTGAAGTATTACTTACAGCACTTATAGGAGGTCTTCTAAGGAACTTATCCGTATCAAAAATATTGTAGATTTCCTCATTTTTAAGAAGGCCATCAGCATGGATACCTGCTCTTGTAACATTAAAATTCTTACCTACAAAAGGAGTCTGTGGCGGAATATGGAAGCCAATTTCCTTTTCATAATACTGTGCAAGGTCTGTTATAACCTGAGTATTCATGCCATCAAGCGTACCCTTAAGCTGAGCATATTCAAATACCATAGCTTCCAAAGGAGTATTACCTGTACGCTCTCCGATTCCAAACAGTGAGCAGTTTACACCGCTGCAGCCATAAAGCCATGCTGTAGTAGAGTTAGTGACCGCCTTATAGAAATCGTTGTGGCCATGCCACTCCATAAGCTCAGACGGAACGCCTCCGTTAGTATTAAGAGCATAGATGATACCCTGTACACTTCTTGGAATAACAGCACCCGAGAAATTGACACCATATCCCATTGTATCACAAGCGCGCACTTTTATCGGTATATTATATTCTTCTTTTAATTTCATAAGCTCGATACAGAAAGGAACTACGAAACCGTAAATATCTGCACGAGTTATATCTTCAAGATGGCATCTTGGGCTTATACCCTCATCCAGACAGGAACGGATAACTGAAAGATAATGCTCCATAGCCTGTTTTCTTGTCATCTTGAGTTTTAAGAAAATATGATAATCTGAGCAGGAAACAAGTATTCCTGTCTCCTTAAGTCCTATTTCCTTGACAAGCTTGAAATCCTCCTGACTTGCACGGATCCAGCTTGTTACTTCCGGGAACTTATAGCCTTTTTCAAGACACTTATAAACTGCATCACGGTCCTTTTTACTATATAAAAAGAACTCTGAAGCTCTTATCATTCCATTTGGTCCACCAAGTTCATGAAGCATGTCATAGATTCTGACTATCTGCTCTGTTGTATATGGTGCGCGAGACTGCTGGCCATCACGAAAAGTAGTATCAGTAATCCATATGTCCTTAGGCATATTATGCGGAACTATACGATCATTGAACGGAATTTTAGGTATTTCCTCATAAGGAAACATGTTTCTGAATACATTCGGCTTTTG
>NZ_JAILQF010000103.1 GCF_024699075.1 Butyrivibrio sp. | reverse complement strand
TAGTAATACAGATTTTCCTACAAACAATAATGCCGGTAATCCAATTAACAATATATCTTTTCTTGGTGAGGATGACTTCTTATCTACGATGAACAGCGCTAATAAATCATGGCGTGATAACAATGTAGTAAATGCCACTTTTACAACAAGCGATAATATAAAACTCAATTACTACAAAGTAGTCAATAAAGATGCCAAGGCTGTGATTGTCATTGTCCACGGCTACTGCGAATTCTGGTGCAAGTATCATGAGTATGTCTGGTATTTATGGCAGGCAGGCTATACCGTTTACTTTCTTGAGCAGCGCGGCCATGGATATTCTGAAGGCAAGCTCCCTGAACATGACGTAGTCTACATTGACAAGTTTGATACTTATGTAAACGACTTACAGGAATTCATACAAAACGTTGTAAAGCAAGGTGGCGAGAGCCTTCCACTACTTCTCCTTGCTCACTCCATGGGAGGAGCTGTAGCATCTTTATATTTGGAAAAGCATCCTGAAACTTTTAAAGCTGCTCTCCTTTCATCTCCCATGATCATGATGAACACAGGCAAAATGACCTCTTTTAAACTGAAGCTTGTAAAGCTATATATGATCCTTTTTCATAAGCAAAAAAGCCTGTGCCCTGGTCAGCATTATTTTAATCCGGTATCCAATTTTGCCAATAGCAGCACCTTATCTGAAGTACGCTTCAACTATCTTTTTAGTAAACGTATTGATGATATGCATTATCAGACAGCCGGAGCAAGCCTTGGCTGGGTCATGGCGGCCGTCGATGTAACGCAGCAGATATTAAAAGATGCTTATAAGATCAAAATTCCAATCGTCTTGATGCAGGCAGGCAAGGACACACTTGTAAAACCTGAAGGATTTGATGCATTTATGCAAAAAGTCCCTCAAGCCAGAAAAATCGTATATGAAGACTCAAAGCATGAAATATTTAATGCCAGTGAAGACATCCGTAAGAAGTATTTTAGGGACGTAATAGAACAATTGGATAGCTTTATAAAAGCTGGATGGTAGATTTAGACTACTTACGGATAAGATGAATTGATTTAGTTTTGCTTATCCGTAGTTTTGAAGAATTCTGAAGACTTTGAAATTCAATTTACAGATAAGGCACTTTGTATCACTACAGATTATCCGTAGTTTTGAAGAATCCTGAAAGTATTGTAACTATATTTGCGGATAAGGGATTATGTATCACTATTGCTTATCCGTAAATCTGAAGAATCCTGAAGGTACTGGAACAATAATTGCGGATAAGAGGCTGTGCATCACTACAGCTTATCCGTAAAACTTAGGAATCCTAAAGGATCTTAAACAATAATTGCGGATAAAGAACTGTGCTTCACTACAGCTTATCCGTAAGACTTAAGATTTCCAAAGATGCTGGAAAATATAATAAAGCAATAAAAAACTACCTTTTCTGATATTTACCCTCCTTACTGAACTTCTCAATGTTCATTAAAGCGGGTACATATCATAAAGGTAGTTTTTTCTTGATTACCAGATATGCATTAACAGGTAGTTATTTTATTTACCAAATATGCATTACATGCTGCATACAAAGACTCACAACAGTTATTCCTACCCAGCAGCAAGCTCCAAGAAGAATTGGCTTTCCGCCTGACTTGATAAGCTTTACAACATTGCTGTTAAGACCAATTGCAGCCATAGCCATGATGATGAAGAACTTACTAAGTTCTTTTAAAGGACTGAATACATCAGCTGAAACGCCGCAGTTTACAGCAATTGTTGTAATAATAGAAGCTATTATGAAGTATACTATAAACATAGGGAAAGCTTTCTTAAAACTAAAGCCATTAGCCTGAGTGTTCTCTTCTTTTGCCTTTTTAGCTCTGATCATAGCAAGAACAAATGTAATAGGAATAATTGCAAGTGTTCTTGTAAGCTTGACTGTTACAGCCTTATCAAGAGTCTGACTTCCAAGATTCCACATACTATCCCAGGTTGAAGCTGCAGCTGTAACTGAAGAGGTATCATTGACTGCTGTACCAGCAAATATTCCAAATGCTTCACCTGATCCTGTATCAAATCCAATCATCTGACCAAAAGCTGGGAAAAGAAGTGCTGCAAGCACATTGAAGAAAAAGATAACAGATATAGCCTGTGCTACTTCGTCATCATCAGCATCAATAACAGGAGCAGTTGCAGCAATTGCTGATCCGCCGCAGATTGAAGATCCAACACCTACAAGAACTGAGGTATTGCCCTTAATATGCATTACCTTCTGAAGCAGATATGCTATAAGAAGGGAAGTTGATATAGTACATACAATTATGGGAAGTGACTGCTTGCCTGTTTCAAGTACTACACCAAGGTTCATACCAAATCCAAGAAATACAACTGCAGCTTGAAGAATTATCTTTGATGTAAATTTAATTCCATCAGTTGCCTCTTTCTTATCGTTCCAGAATAAAGTGATGATCATTCCTGCGATTATAGCGATTACAGGCCCTCCGATAATTGGGAACTGCTTTCCAAGTAGCCATGACGGCACTGCTATTGCAAGACATACTAAAATTCCAATCCAGTTTTTCTTAATAAAACTCATTTTATAAACCTCCAAATTTAATTCTTATAATATACAGGATCTTAAAATTGTTTATCCTGTTATATTTCTACGATTATTACTCTTTTAATTTCCTGTTTTACGGATAAGCAGTAATGAATCACAGCCCCCTTATCCGCAAATTTTCTTCCAGAACATTCAAGAGTCTTCTACTTTACGGACAAGCAATAATGAGACACAGCCCCTTATCCGTAATCTATGCTACGCCACATCAAAGCCCTCTATTTCTTACTCGCAGGCTCTATTATATGCATCTATTACCAAAAGATAAAATTATATATTATAATATATCCATAAAAAATATTTATCGTTATCCATAAAACTACACACTTATACCAAAAACAGATAAATATGCTAAATGAACATGTTCATTTAATTTGCTATTCAATATTACTTTTCAACCCTTTAACGCGATGATCGTATACGAAGTACTCTTCTGCGTCATAGCATTGGCATATACATAACCTAGCTGCTTATAAACATTCATACTTACCTTAAAATATTTCAATCACACAAAGGAGCCCTTATGCTGGATTTTAGAATCGACACATTTTTATGTGTCTGCAAAGAAATGAATTTCACACATGCTGCCCAGAAGCTCAATATCACGCAGCCTGCTGTTTCGCAGCACATTAAATTTCTTGAGAAGGAATATAATACTAAGCTTTTTATCCAGGATGGCAAAAAGCTCTTTTTAACAGATTCAGGTAAGCTTTTATATAAGAAAATGAATCAGATCAAAAATGACGAGAGTCGGCTTAAAGCCAGCCTCAAAAACAGTGAGCACGAAAGTCATAACCTCTCCTTTGGAGTGACAATGACAATTGGCGAATATGCCATTTCTGCCCCCATAAGCAGGTTCATTAAAGAGCATCCTGAATCTAATATAGAGATTCATTTTGGCAATACCAAAGAACTTTTAAAAGATCTGCAGGATGGTATTATAGATTTTGCACTTGTAGAGGGATATTTTCCTGAGAATATATATGAAACGCTAGTGTTCAAAACCGAAGAATTCATCCCGGTTTGTGCCTTAGATCATGAATTTATAAAAAGGCCCCAGAAACTCAAAGACCTATTTGAAGAGCGTCTTCTTGTAAGAGAGCAAGGCTCCGGAACCAGGAATATTCTGGAGCGAGTTCTTGCGATACAGAATTATGACATAACCAACTTCCAGCATTATATCCAGGTCGAGAACATGCATACGATCAATCAGCTACTTATATCAGATTGCGGCATATCTTTTCTTTATAAAGCAGCTGTGGAAAAAGAACTTGAGGATAACCTGATAAGACAGATCCCTTTAAAAGACTTTGACATAAAACATGACTTTACATTCATCTGGCCCAAAGACAGTATCTTTTCAAATGATATAGAAAAAAGATGTAACGAAATAATGAGTTATGTATAAGTCAGGTTATCTCAAAACAGTAACGAAAGAAAGCATTTTGTTTAAGTCAGTTGATCTCCTCCATAACCTTGGCGAATTCCTTCTGGAACTCATCCTCTTCTTTGGCCACCAAAGCTCTGTAAGATGAGACAATTTCACTGTCAACTATTTCTGACGAAAGAAATTTAAGTGCTTTTACAGCATTTTCAGTTTTAAGAGTAACCTGAGTATAGACAGGTCCAATAGAGAGAATCTTAAGAGCATCATCTGCACTGATAAAGCCGCTTGTGGTAATGCCATACATATCATAAATGGTATCTATGGCAATAGGGCCTATTATGACATCATAATCAGCGTATATATCAGTTTTATTATTTCTATTATTATTGATATACTCATACCACTTGGCGTCTCGCTCAAATTTTAAGACCTTGATATTTTCAAGATCAAGCTCATAGCTGTTGATATATGTGCTGCGATCCTTCCTGATCCTGGCCCAGCGCCTTGAAAAGTCAAGGTCAGTACTTAAATAAAAGCCCTGGCCGAAATCAGCATTTTTTCTTCCAACATGAATATCCGGAACTTTGATTTCTTCAAAACCTGTGTGATATAAATACATATTTTATCCTCATTAGACTTTCTGAAAATCCAATATTAAAACCCACGCAATGCCCTTTGCCAGGCGCATGTCAGAATCCCTGAAATGATTGCCGGGATTAAGTTCAAATATTGTATCAATTCCAAGACCTTTAAATCTTTCATAAATTTCATTGGTCTTATCTTCTACGGTGCGCAGGAGTTGATGCCTTGTCTTGGCCTCTTTATCTCCTAGGGAAAAATATACTTTTGAAGGCTTAGAGCAAAAGTCATTCTTACTGGTATAGTCCATAAAATCAGGATACCACATTGATCCTGATGCACTCACGGCTTTACTAAATACATCTGTATTATATAAACAGTAAATAGAAAATAATCCGGCTAGAGAATATCCAGCAATTATGCGGCATGTAGGCTTATTCTTTAGCTCTTTTTCTATAACAGGAATGATCTTATGAGTCAGCGTATCAATGTATTTATCGGCGCCGCCGGTACAAGGATTATCGTTTTTGCTAAGGGCAGGGCACTCCCAGGGCGACATCTCGTCGTCCCAGTTAATATCACTTATTACAGCAAGACAGAACTTTTTATCTGTCATATCTTTAAGCGCTGCATAAACCTGACTGCCATCGCCCTCAAATGTATTTATAATAACGAGTGGCGCAACATCCTCCATATCACCATAAATATAGATATGTTTATCTTCGGCAATGATCATATGCTTATCTTCAACATTCATCAGGCTTTAACCTTTCGATAAAAACTCCCTGCTTAATCAAAGCAGTCCGGAACTTCCTTAACTCCTCTGGCCATGCAGAGTGCAGATGATGGCCCCTTGTAAGACAAAGGATTTCCCTCAATATCAGTGACTTTGCATCCGGCTTCCATCGCAATAAGCGCAGCTGCCGCATAATCCCAGATCTGAATCTTGAGTTCATAATACAAGCCGCACCTGCCCAATGCAACGCAGCACATATCCCACGCGGCTGTGCCTGATCTTCTAAGATCCACGCATAATGGGAGCAGCTTTTTGGCTATGTCAAAAGATCTGTCTCTAAGCTCTTCATAATACGGCGCAGTTCCAAAACAAGCCAGGCTGTCAGAAAGAGGCGCATCTGTAGACATTATCTTCTCTCCGTTCATATACGCACCCTTGCCCGCAGTAGCCCAGAACATCATGTCATCATATGGATTATATACAACAGCCATATAAGGTTTTCCGTCCTTTAAAAGACCTACTGAAACTACTGATGGTCTGTATTCGTAGATAAAATTAGAAGTGCCGTCTATGGGATCTATTACAAAGCAATAGCCTTTTGCCATTTTGGAAGCAAAAACGTCCTGCCCATCCTCTTCTCCAAGAAATTCTGCTTCAGGAAGCAACTTTTCAAATCTTTCTATAAGGAATTTCTGAATCTTCTCATCCGTCTCAGTACAGAAATTGGCATGGCCTGATTTCTCCATGATCTTGGGACGAACAGCAGTCAACATGATGTTTCCTGCCTCTTTTACAATAGCTATGATATCTTCAATTCTAAGTTCTGACATATTCCTGCTTTCTGTTATTTGTTCACACATTAATGAAAAGATTTTTGTACTTTATATCATTGATCAAATCTTTTACTTATATTTATTATCCCACTGATATTTCTTAAGATCTACCTTCCCTTCTACGACCTCGATTCCTTCTGCTTCAAGCAGCTTTGCTTGCGCACCTGCGCCGCCAAAAGCAAATTCTCCGGCAAGTTCTCCCTTTGAATTGACTACTCTAAAGCAAGGAATGTTGTCAGGATCGGGATTTTTATGAAGTGCATTGCCTACAGCCCTGGCCATCTTCTTGTCGCCAGCGGCTTCAGCAACCTGGCCGTAAGTAGCCACTCTTCCATAAGGAATCTTTCTGACCGCATCATATATTCGCTTTGAAGGACTATCTGAAATTAGATCATAGCTTTCAGCGATCATCAGCTTTATATCCTTATCTGGAATACTTCCATCAAGGATTATGGTGCTCCAGTGCTCCTTGTTCTGATGATAGCCGGGAATTACCGACTTGTAAGCATTTCGCCAAAAGAAAGCCTTCTCCGGATCAGTTTTTACATTTAAATTTATAAAGCCGTCTCTTTCGTAGGTCCAAAGAAAAGCCTTTTGGTTGTACTTATACCTTACGAGCTGCCAGTTCTGATCATGAAACGGTGCATCCTGATATGTATCAGCAAAAGACAAGCCGTATTTCAAAGCCTCGGCCCTTATCTTATCAAGATTCATCTATGACACCTCCTAAGCTTATTATCTGTATATTACCATGGTACAGTTTTTGTGTAATTATCAATTTGTAATTCATTTTTCTTTATCTTTAAGCATAGCATCCCTTATAGCCTTAGCCAGTACTTCTTCCGGAGCGTTTGCAAGTGCCTCTGCTTTTGGACTCTTCTTTGGCTTTAAGCTATTTAGATCATCTTTAGGATTTTTTCTGGAATCGTCAGCCATATAATACCATCCTTGCCTTACTTTAAGATCTTGTTATTGATAAATCCAAAGATCTTTTCATCAAATATATTTATGATCAATTTCTTTTCCCTATAAACAGAGCCATTATTCCTTAATAATCCTGTCTTCGTATGATCCGCCAAAATCTGAAGCCTGCCAGGTGTTCTCACCTGATCCGTAGATATCAACAAACTCTTTAGTATTTGTATTATAAGTTGCGTTGTGATAACTAACATAGATTGTCGTGTCATCTTCAGTGGTTTCAGAATAATTTATATTAATAATACCATTGTCTCTTTTGTAGATATCACCTACTTCAAATCCTTCAGCTTCTATTTCAGCTGCAACATCATAACCGCAGATTTTGGCAAGTTCTTCTTTGGTAATAGAAGTTCCGACATATTCTTTGAAGTCGCCTGTTTCTTCATCATAATAGAAATAATAATTTTTCCAGGTATGGCCAATACACATTCCCTTGTCATCTTCATTACCTTTTTCATAATCGATTTCGCCGTCATACATACTTACTGTTAAAGCGTAACCATCAACATAATCCGGTTTTGAGAAAGCGCCTCTTCCGAATATGACTGATCTCTCTGCTCCGTTTTCATCTACATAGAAAAGGTAAGATGCGCATTCGGTCGTATAAGATTCTGTTATAGATACAAATATCTTACCGTCTTCCATGGTAAAAGAATTAATGATTTCTTCTACTTTATTAGCGGCAATGTAGGCATTTTCTACGACAACTTCGCAGCTTTCCTTATCTACATACCATATGTTTCCAAAGGCTTCGCCAAATTCATCAGGCTCTTCACCTATATATACAAAGGCTTCCAAAAATCCATCATCATTAAAATCATCAGTAATATAAGCTCTTGCTTCTTCTTTATCGGCGCCAGCCTCTTTTACAGCCTTTTCTACAAGTTCATCTTCGCTAAGACCGCCATTTTTGCCTACTTTCTTAGTTGTCCCCAAAGCTGTTGAAGCAGCTGTACTACTATCAGATGCGCTTTCATTATCTACGGAATCACCGTTTGAAGAATTGCTATCAGAGCTATTTGCTTCTGAAGTGCTTGTTTCTGAAGTGCTTGCTTCTGCAGAACTTGATTCTTCTGTATTAGCGTCATCAGATTCTGATGCACTATTTTCTAATGAAGACTCAGCCTGAGCCTTATCTTCATCTGAAAGACTGATCATATCTGATCCTGATGAACAAGCTGATAATAAAAGAGCACTTGCCATAATACCACAAACCACTTTTGATTTAATAAAACTTTTTTTCATATAAAACTCCTTAAATAGGGTATTCCAAACACTTAATCCCCTGTATATCTTAATCCTTATTTAGATTCTTTATCTATAAGGTCATTAAGAGTCTCAAAAAATTCTGGATAATCTTTTTTCATGCTAATAGGTCTTCCTTCAGCATTCAGGAAGCAGTGTGAGCTTGTGCCTGTGCAGACAACTGTGCCCTCCTCATTCTTCATCACATATGATAGAAAAAGCTTTACGCCCTTAAACTCTTTTACAGCTACATCTATACTGATTGTATCAGGATAAGTTGTAGCCTTTTTATAATCACAGCTTACGCTAAGTACCGGTGATATTATTCCTTCATCTTCAAGTTTGGCATAGTCCCAGCCACTTCTTTTAAGAAAATCAAGTCTTGCCTCTTCCATCCATCTTATGTAATTTGAATGGTGCGTTATGCTCATTTTGTCAGTTTCATAGTATTGAACATTGTGAATGTAACTCATTTATCGTCTCCTGTTTAAGATTCTACCCATTTTTAATTTCATTTCAGTTTGTGAAAAAAACTACCGTCCTCTTCATTAACACATGTTTTATTATAGTAGTTATAGTCAACCATGACTTCTTGATGCGTCGACATTAACTTTTCTATCAGAACAACAATTCATTCCCTATATGTAATGGCACATGCGCATACTATTATAACATTATATTCCCTGAAGCATATCTTTTTTGCTCAAACCATTGTTCTTTCCTGACCTAAGCATGCCGGAATTAGCTGCAGCAAAGTATAAAAATCTAGGGAATTTGTTAGTTTTAGTATATATATTCTCAAATTTTTGACCATTACTTATCATGCTTCCAACATTTAAAAGAGACTGATATACGTGCTTTCCAGGACCATTTGCTCCAAAGCCAAGCACCTGTCCCATCATCTCTCCTGCGCCAATCGCTATGCCTCCGCAGTACTCAAATCCGCTTTTGCTACAGAAATCTTCCACCATGCCAAGAAGATTTTCGATCTGCTTACTCTCATAAAAGCCCATATTGGCTACAACATAGAGCTTTCTTCCAGAGCCAGACTTTCTCTTTTCAAGATATTCCATAAGTCGTAAAGCGGCAGCAGGAATACCATCTACATAAAGAGGCATGCCAAGAACTACATTATTTGAAGATTCAATGATCTTTGCTATAACATCTAAATCATTAAGATATGAAGATAGGTTGATGTTTTCGATTTCTTCATTTTTGTTTGAGGAATCATTATTGCTCTCGGCTTCTTTATTTTGGTTTGAAGAAAGATTATTGTTTTCGACTTCTTCATTTGGGTTTGAAGAAAGATTATTGTTTTCGACTTCTTCATTTTTATTTGAAGAAAGATTATTGTTTTCAGCTTCTTCCTTTAGATTTGAAGATATAACTTCAAGGAATCTGCCTGAATTTGAATTTGTCCCTCTCATACTGCAATTTATAAAAAGAGTCTTTTGACCTTTTATATCTTCATTAATT
>NZ_JAILQF010000064.1 GCF_024699075.1 Butyrivibrio sp. | reverse complement strand
TGAGGATGTCTTATCCGTAGACCCGTCATCTATCAGTATTATCTGAAGATTGGAATGTATCTGATTATGAAGTGACTGAAGACACTCTGGCAAAAAACGCTTATCGTTATAAACAGGAATTATGACACTTATAAGATCATTGTATTTAGCATTTGATTCATCAGCCATGATAATTACCTCTGAGGATATAGTATAAAAAAATGATCATATTAACGCTTGTCTATATATATCGGCAGAAAATCAAAAAATCATTGCCAAATTCATATATATTCTTTCACGAACCTACGAAATTGTGTTAAAATCTATCTTAGAAGGATGCAAATAAGCATCCTCATCTGTTTTTAATTTCAAATCTGTTTCAAAAAAAATATGTCATGCTTCCGAGGGGGATAAAGTCATTATGAATCCGATTAAAGAAATTCAAAAACAAAAATACGCCGATTCTTTTAAGGCGTTAAAGATAATCCAGCTTCTACTAATGATCCTGCTGATTATCGTCTACATAATTCTTTTTATGTCAATTCCAGATATGCGCGATTACGTAGAGCATTCAAACGTACTAAAACTCACCAACATTACTCTTCTTGTCCTTATTATGATAGGAATTTTGGTAACTATATTCGATCTGTCCAAGTACGTACCTATCCTGACTGAATATGAAGAGCAGAAAAACAAGTCCTATCTCGATGCTCTTACAGGTATACCTAACAGATTCAGTTGTGATCTTGTATTTGAAATGTATGGTGAAGACAGAAAGCTCAACAATGTAGCCTGTGCTGTTATCATAATCGATAATCTGATACAGATAAACCGTGAAAAAGGCCGAATCGCTGGTAATCAGGCTCTTGTAGATTTCTCCTGGATGCTCGAAGATGTTGGAGAAGCTCTTGGATTTGCAGGCAGAAACGGCGGTAATGAATTCCTGTTCATAATCGAAAATTGTGATGATGCCAAAATGCAGGACTTCTTTAAAAAGCTCAATAAGCGAGTATCAGATTACAATCTCCAGCCGGGAAAAGATTCTATCAAGATGTCTTATGCATACGTTCTTAATAGTAAGTTCAGAGCCAGCAAATTCTCAGACATAATTGCAGAAGCTTATAGAAAGATAAAAGAAACCTGATATCAGGTTTCTTTTTTTGTTCGTGTAAGCTCTGCGATCCCAAGCTTTGTGAAGTCAGCAAAGTCAGCTTTTACCGGGTCTTTATCAAGTTCTTTTCTTATAACTCGTTCAAGCTTTTTATAATCTTTTTTATCATTCATATTGATAAAGTCGATCATGATCATACCAGAGAAGTTTCTAAGCCTTATCTGGCGGGCACTTTCAATTGCAGCCTCTATATTTATAGCAAGGAAAAGATTGCCTTTTTTATCAATAGCCTTACCTGTATTAACGTCAATTACATGCATGGCTTCTGTTGATTCAATCACAAGATAGGCGCCGCTATCAAGCCAGACTCTCTTTTGAGCAGCTTTATCAAGTGCTGAAGAAAGTCCATATAAAACCCCTATAGTACCATCTTTGGGCAAAAGAAGTCTTGCAGGAATTTCAGGATGATCTGCATGAAAAGAGCTTGCATTATACATTGAAAAAAGATCTGCATCATCAGTTATAACTTCAATATCTAAAGGCTTTGATACATCCTGCCCACTTTGTGTTGCAAGATACTTTGAGCTGTCTTCTATATTTAAACATGAATTATAAAAGCTAAGGCACCTTAAAAGTTTATCTGAAAAGTCACTATCACTTGCTGTCTCATAAAGGCAGGTTGCAACAGATCTTGTAGTTCCTATTTGCATTAGCTCATCAAGTTTATCGCATAAGATATCGACTTCTTTACGCACAACATCAAAGGGATTGGACTTATCCGCGTCTTTATTATTCTTCTTATCAAGAAGGACTTCACATTCAGTTCTTGCAATAAGACCGTATCTGTCAGAAATTCTCTCTCTTATGGAGAAGTCATGCTTAAGTATAGCAATTATATCTTTTCTTTTCTCTTCGGATAGTTTCTTAGAGCACCCTGTACCTTTCTGACCAAGCGTTATAGCTGCATATCTTCCGCTTATAGACAGTTTTGTAGTAAGTACGACCTGCTTGGTTTTGACAGCAGGCTTTTTGACCTGTACAAGTACTATATCTCCGTTACGAAGAGTCTTAGGCTCTTCTGTTCTAGAAGTAAGTATACAATCAGAAACAATATCCTTAAGATCCAGATAGCCTGTATTATCTTTGGCATTTGGGCTGTCAGATTTAAAGCGGACAAAGGCAGCATCAAGGTTTTTGACTATATTCTCAACGTGACCTACATATATGTTTCCAACATAATCAGAGCTTCCTTGGGTAGTATAAGAAAGCTCTAATTTATTATCTTCATATGCACTGATCCTGATCTTTTTATGAACATGTTCATTTACATTAGGATCATTTTCTTTTTTATCAGTCTTTTTAATATCTCTGGTGATCAGTATTTTCATAATATATGTATTTGTATGGATGTATTTCTATGTCGCCATTATAGGTATACCTTATACTTACCTTCTGTGTCTGTCATTGGGACTTCATAAGTCCCCTTTTCATCTTCGCCTTTTAAGAACGTATCAACTCTGTGAAGTCTTATTGCATTGGGCTGCATCTCTTCGCCCTTTTCTCTCATGAAGTTCTCGATAACCATACCAGGCTTTAAGTGATCAGCGCTTCCTGAACTTACAAATAGATGGACACAGGAAATATTGTCATCCAGATTGTTATCTATAAATCTGTAATCTGGATCTGAAAAGCCTTTGAGGTCTTTCTTTTTCACAACTTCTGCTTTGAAGATAAGAGGCTTCATGTTGATCTCAGTTTCGCCTCTCTTAGTCTTCTTGATAGCAGGAAGGTTTTCCTTGTCCATATAGGCTCTGAGCTTATCTTCCCAGCCTTCTTCAGGCTCTTTGCCCTCACGGAATGTCATGATCCACTCAGCAGCATCTACAAGCGCCATGGCCTTCTCAGCACGCTCATCAAGAATGCAGCCATCTAATATTTCAACGCCTTCGTTCATTACACTATTGAGCTGATCTATAACAGCCTTCATATCCGGCTCTGTATTCATCTGCATATCAAGATATTCACCATCTGATGTAGCACCAACACTCAAAGGTTCTGCAAATGACAGAACCTGATGTGGGCTAAATCCCTCGGAATATTTGACATCAATATCTGCTCGTCTGTTCACCTTCTGAAAATATCTCATAAGGTCAAGATGTCCTATAAAACGAATAGGACCCCTTTTACTGAATTTTAATCTTACCTTAACCATTTATTATTCCTTTTTTGCTTATGCTAAAGTCGGCTACTACGCGCTATAACTTGAATTATCAAGTGTCATTTCCTTTTTAGGTCATAACTTTATACCGCGTAGCCGACGTTCTTGTCTGTCTTAGGTTCCATACATACTCCAACGCCGTAACGCTTGGCACCGCATCCAAGACACTGGTTAGCACAGTTTTTGGAAACTTTCCCTTCCTGAGATGTATGCCACTCTCTAAGAAGGAATGCCTTTGTAACGCCGCAGTCCAGAATATCCCAAGGGAAAATCTCATCATCTGATCTTGTGCGGCTTACATAGAACCAAGGATCTATTCCAAGTTCTTCAAAAGTCTCCATCCATACATCGTACTTGAAGTATTCGCCCCAGGCATCATAGATGCAGCCCTTTTCATAAGCTCTAAGGATTGCCTTGCAAAGTTTTCGGTCGCCTCTTGCGAATACACCTTCAAGCATACTTGCATTAGCTTCATGCCAGTTGTATTTGATTCTCTTCTGGTTGACCTGAGACCTGATTCCAGCCTTTGTCTTAGCTGCCTTTTCAAGGAACTCTTCTGGTCTGCACATAGGTGCCCACTGGAATGGTGTAAATGGCTTCGGAACAAAAAAGCTTGTGCTGGCTGTTATCTCAACAGACTGCCCGTTTCTCTTTTCCTTAGGTACGGTATCAAAATACTCTGCAGCAACTCTGTTACAGATATCACCGATACCTGCAATATCTTCATCTGTCTCCCACGGATGACCAAGCATAAAATAGAACTTAACCTTGTTCCATCCGCCAAGGAAGGCTTCATGAGATCCTCTTATAATGTCTTCTTCTGTGACGCCCTTATTGATAACATCACGAAGGCGCTGGGAGCCTGCCTCTGCAGCAAATGTAAGAGAACTCTTCTTGATATCCTGAACCTTACTCATGACATCAAGTGAGAAGTTATCGATTCTAAGTGAAGGAAGCGAAATATTAACATGCTTACTTCCACACTCTTTTAACAGAAAATCAAGCAGTTCTGGAAGCTGCTCGTAGTCTGAGGTTGAAAGAGAACTAAGTGAGATTTCTTCATATCCTGTGTTCTTCAAAAGCTCAAGAGCCTGCTTCTCAAGAACCTCGTGACTCTTCTCTCTCTTTGGTCTATAAAGCTGACCTGCCTGGCAGAAACGGCATCCTCTGATGCATCCTCTCATAACTTCAAGGACGATACGGTCCTGAGTAGCCTTGATAAAAGGAACTACGGGCTTACTCGGATAAAAAGCATGATCAAGGTCTGTTACTATGTCCTTGGTGATATGAGAAGGAATCCCTTCTATAGTAGGATTCATGGACTCTATGGTGCCGTCTTCCTTATATTTTACTTCGTATAGGGACGGAATATACATTCCCGGAATTGAAGCAGCCTTTATAAGGAAGTCGCGACGTGTGGTGCCATCAGCCTTGCACTGTTCATACAGATCAAACAGTGCTCTGTAATGATTCTCACCTTCGCCTATATAGAATATGTCAAAAAAGTCCGCGATCGGCTCTGGATTATAAGTACAGGGACCTCCGCCAATAACGATCGGGCATGACCAGTCGGTACGCTCAGCGCTTGTAAATGGAATGCCTGAAAGGTCAAGAACCTGAAGAATATTGGTATAACAAAGCTCGTACTGAAGAGTAAATCCAAGGAAATCAAAGCCTTTAACAGGATCCTGGGATTCCAGGGCAAAAAGAGGAATCTTGTTATCTCTCATGACCTGATCCATATCAGTCCACGGCGAATAGACACGTTCACACCATACGTCATCATAGGAATTGAACATGCCATAAAGAATCTGAATGCCAAGGTGTGACATTCCAATTTCGTAAACATCTGGGAAACAGAATGCGAAGCGAATCTTCACATCCTTAAGATCCTTGGTAACGCTGTTAACCTCGTTACCTATATATCTCTCCGGCTTTGAGCAGGAAAGAAGGATATCATCACTAAGTGCCAGTTTTTCGTTCATAAAATCTCCATATTACTTGAATAATGCTGATAGACATAATTGTCTTATCAACACATATCATAACATATATGGGCAAGGGGTGCTATTGGATGACACTTAATCTTGATCATCTTAAAAATCAAATCCGACAATTGTATTGAATGAAACTGCAAATTCCAGCATTTTCTTAATGTCGGGCAAGTCAGCATTATCGTTTTCGCTGATTAGCTTTGTAACTATCCCTATTGCTGCCGGCACTTCATTCAGCATAAGAATCTCATCTTTACGTTCAGCAATACTTATATTGCACTTATCATTGATCATTTCAAAAACGCCGGTAGAGCATAGTTCCCGATATTGATCATCTGAAAAAACTAAAGTTTGAAGCTCATCTTCTCTTAATATACCAAGTTCATAATTTTGCACTGCATTTTTGTTTATCGGAACTCTGATAAATTTTTTTCTTTCCATCTGATGTCCTTCCTGCAAGCATTATCTGCGTGCAAGTTCATCTGTTACATCCTCCCATGATACTCCCTTTTCAACCATAAGAACCATCATGTGATATAGGTAATCAGCCATCTCGTAGACTATCTCATTGCCATTTGCATTCTTGGCTGCGATCGTTATCTCGGTTGCTTCTTCGCCGCACTTTTTAAGTATCTTATCAATACCTTTATCAAAAAGATAGTTGGTGTAGGATCCTTCTCTAGGATTGACCTTACGGTCTGCGATCACGTTATATACACTGTCAAGAACCTTCTGAGGATTCTTCTCTTTGTAGTCTTTCTTTGCAATCTCATTAAAGAAGCAGCTGTAAGCACCTGTATGGCAGGCAGCTCCGATCTGCTTAACCTTGGCAAGGATCGTGTCAAGGTCACAGTCAGCTGTAAGGCTCTTTACATACTGGAAATGGCCTGAGGTATCGCCCTTTTCCCAAAGTTCATTACGTGATCTGCTATAATAGGTCATCTTGCCGGTTCGCAGAGTAGCGTTATAAGATTCTTCATTCATATATGCGACCATAAGAACCTGATCTGTCCTGTAATCCTGGACTACAACAGGGACCATGCCATTAGAGTCGAGCTTAAAATCAGACCATTTATATTTAGCATCAAAGGTCTGGATATCAATTCCGGCTTCCATAGCAAAATCCTTAAGTTCATTAATGCTCTGAGCATTAGTGCTAAGCGCTGAACCTGTCACACCACATATACCATTTATAAGAAGAACTGCTATAGCGCCTCCCTTTAAGTTAGAAAGATCAGATTCAGAATTATCAAGATATACAATATGAGGAATATTCTTAACTCCGTCCACGGGACTTACCGGGTTAGAAACAAGCTTTTCTGCAAAATTCTTATCAGAGTCAGAACCTTCTACAACAGCTGATTGTGGCAAAAAAATCATCAAGCTTGCAAGTTCATTTACTGATGAGGCATTATCAGCTACAATCTTTCTGCTTGAAGCTGTATCGGCATAGCAAACAGCAATCTTATCTTTACCAAATTTCTTGGATACTTCCTCAAGGATCTCAGCATTTTCTGCTTTGGAAAAGTTAAGAGCAGCCATCTTGCAGCCTGCGTACAAAAGCTTCTTGACATCTTCCATTCTTTTGACATTACCTGCTCCGATAACAGGAACATCTGTCTTAGAGCAGATTTCCTTCAGGATATCAAGTGCATCCTCGTGGCTTTTATCATCTGTAGACTGGTCAAAAACTATGATTGCATCACTGTTTGCATCATTATAGCTAACAGCAAGTGCAACGGGATCCTCTGATACAACAGTCTTATCATAAAAACCTTTGACAGCCTTCTTGTCATTCAAAATTATTGAGGGGATGAACTGTTTCTTCATATAATTTAAGCCTTTCGATATATTTTTACGTCAAAATTAATAATATTTTTAGTATAATAATTCCGTTAATTGGTATTCTCAAGAATCAAAGAGTACCTTTAGTGCTAAGTACGTCAGTGATCCTTTCATCAAACATTGTTGCCTGGTCCATAGCTTTAGCAAAAGCCTTGAACATAGCCTCAATCTTGTGATGATCATTAACTCCGGAAAAGAGCTTTAAGTGGAGATTCATCATAGCGCCATAAGAAACTGAGTAAAAGAATTCGTTGACAAGTTGTGTATCGAACTCTCCAACCATAGGCGCTGTAAAGCTTGCATCCATGACAAAATATGGCCTTCCGCAAAGGTCAACAGCACACATGGCACATGCTTCATCCATTGGAAGGATCATGTATCCATAGCGCCTTATTCCTTTTTTGTCACCAACAGCCTTAGCTATTGCCTGGCCAAGAACTATGCCCGTATCTTCTACGCTGTGATGGCCGTCAACATTAAGATCACCCTTAACTTTTACATCAAGGTCAAATAAACCATGACGTCCAAATGCATCAAGCATGTGGTCAAAAAAGCCAATACCGGTATCAATCGAAGTCTTGCCGGTTCCATCAAGATTAATAGATACTGTTATGTCTGTTTCTCCGGTTTTACGTGAGATTGTAGCTGTTCTAGCCATATTTTTCCCTTTCTGATGAGTATTGATCATTCAAATCTTACTGCTATGCTGTTAACATGAGCTGTAAGTCCTTCTTCTTTAGCGAATCTCTCAACATCCTTGTGAACAGCTCTGAGTCCTTCTTCAGAATAAGCAATGATGCTTGTCTTCTTAACAAAATCATCAACTGAAAGTGGTGAGAAAAATCTTGCTGTCTGGTTAGTAGGAAGGATGTGGTTAGGGCCTGCAAAGTAATCTCCAAGCGGTTCTGATGAATAATGTCCAAGAAAAAGAGCTCCGGCATTCTTGACCTTAGTCATTACTTCAAAAGGATTAGCTGTTATTATCTCGCAGTGCTCTGAAGCAATCGCATTGGCTGCTTCAATTGCAGCATCCATATTTTCAGCCACGAAAGCATATCCATAGTTATCAAGTGATTTCTGGATTATCTCTTTACGCTCGAGTACTTTTACAAACTTATCGATTTCTTCTGAAACCTGCTTTGCTATCTCTTCTGATGTAGTAACAAGAATTGCGCTAGCCATTTCGTCATGCTCAGCCTGTGACAGAAGGTCTGCAGCGATCCATCTTGGATTAGCAGTTTCATCAGCTATTACAAGGATCTCTGAAGGGCCGGCGATAGAATCAATTGAAACATGTCCAAAGCATGCTTTCTTGGCAAGAGCAACGAAGATATTGCCAGGTCCTGTGATCTTATCTACTTTAGGTATGGATTCTGTTCCAAAGGCCATAGCAGCGATTGCCTGAGCACCACCTACCTTATAGACTTCTGTAACGCCTGCAATATCAGCAGCTACAAGTGTTCCTGCATTAAGTGATCCATCCTTCTGAGGAGGAGTAACCATTACAATACGTTCAACACCTGCAACCTTGGCAGGAACTACGTTCATAAGAACAGAGCTTGGATAAGCTGCCTTTCCGCCTGGAACATATACACCTGAAATTTCAATAGGAAGTATTCTCTGGCCAAGTATTGAGCCATCATCTTTAGTAGAGATCCAGGATTCCCTCTTTTGCTTCTCATGGAAGTCTCTGATATTGGCAGCAGACTTTTTCATGACTTCGATAAATTCGGGATCAAGCTTTTTGTAAGCTTCCTCAATTTCCTGTCTTGTAACTTTTACAGTATCTTTAGTAATAACACACTTGTCAAACTTCTCTGTGTACTCAAATAAGGCTTTATCACCATTTTCTCTAACATTACTGATTATATCATTTACTGTGTTTTCGTATTCTGTATAGCTTGCAGGACTTCTTTTTTTCAAAATATCAAGAAGCTCTGACTTGGATTCATCTGTTAATTTTACGATTCTCATTGGTTCCTCCGGAAAAAATTACTATAAAGATATATATTCTTATTAAGGTTTATTCTTTGATTGATCATTTTTGCGATATCATGTATTATTCAAGAATCAATGCCTTCTTCAGATCAGCTACTATTTTTCTGATTCTTTCGTTCTCCATCTGCATGCTGACAGGGTTCACGATGACCCTTGCTGACAATGGGCAGATCTCTTCGAGAACTTCAAGGCCGTTAGCTTTAAGTGTTGAGCCGGTCTCTACTATATCGACAATAACATCAGAGAGTCCTACTATAGGACCGAGCTCTACAGAGCCGTTGAGCTTTATAATATCAACAGTCTGATTTTTCTTATTATAGAAATAGTTCTTGGCAATATTAGGATACTTGCTGGCAACACGTATCATCTCATGATGGCTCAAAAGATCTCTTGCCTGCGGCGGTCCTGCAACACACATACGGCATTTGCCAAAGCCAAGATCAAGTACTTCATATACATTACGCTCTTCCTCAAGGATAGTATCTTCTCCGACGATTCCTATATCAGCTGCGCCGTATTCAACATAAGTCGGAACGTCCGGGCCTTTAGCAAGAAAGAACTTAAGCTTTAATTCTTCATTTGTAAAAATAAGTTTTCGTGTATCCTTGTCAGTTACTTCTTCGCACTGTATACCACATTTATCAAGAAGCTCCATTGTACTTTTGACAAGGCGACCTTTACCAAGGGCGAATGTTAAATATCTCATAGTTGTCCTCGTTTCTATCATTCATGCTTTAAGACTATGTAGTAACCCTGAGCTCTCTTGTTCTGTGCCAAGGCAAGCTTTTGTTCATAGTCTGAGTCATTGTAGGTTATAATATCAGGTTCCTGGCTGTAAGGAATATCTATCTTCTGGCTGTAAAGAGCACTCATAAGATATTCAAGATCTACCATATATCCAATAGCAGGTGCATCTTTACCAAACTTAGATAAAAGATTGTCATATCTTCCGCCCTTGGCTATCGCATCTCCAACGCCGTAGGTGTAAGCCCTGAACATGACACCTGTGTAGTAGTTGTACTCAGAGAGCATTGCAAGATCAAAGGATACATTATCTGATGCTCCGTATACATCAAGAAGATGATATAAGTTCTTAAGTCTTTCTATAGAAGATCTGGATTTTGAATTAACAAGGTCAGCAGCACCTTCTTCAAGTTCATCAGCTGTTGTAAAATCAGGCATATGAATAAGAATATCTGCATACTTTGATTCTATCTTGTTGTCCTTTACAAGTTCATGAAGATAATCCTCAAGCGCTGAATAATTATATCCTGCCAGATATTCTCTAAGCTGAGTCTCAATATCTTCGCCTATGCCCGCTTCTTCAATGATACCCTTAAAATAATCTGCATCTCCAATAGTAACCTTAAAATCAGTAAGTCCGGTTGCTCTTATAGACTCGATCATCATAGCGATCATCTCAGCATCAGCATTGACTGACCCATCGCACATAAGCTCTGCGCCCATCTGAGTATGCTCGCGAAGCTTACCCTGAAGACGATGGGTATTAATAAAGATATTGCCGCTATAGCAGATCCTTACAGGGTCATTGTCTTCCATAAAATACTTGGCGATACATCTTGCCACAGATGGTGTAAAGTCAGGGCGAAGGACAAGAGTATTACCTTCATTGTCAAAAAACTTATAAAGATCTCTGGCGCTTGCCTGGCTTATCTCCTTGGCAAATACATCAAAAAATTCAAAAGTAGGTGTAAGGATATTCTCATATCCGTATCTGTACATGATCTCCTTGATCTTATGCTTTACAGTGCTGCGTTCATAAGATTCTGTACCATAAACGTCTCTTACACCTTCGGGTGTATGCACAAGTTCTTTGCTCATAAATACCTCATTTCATTATTTTGTCAGTAAAAAGGATATATGCGAAGCACTTTATCTTGGTAACGTGTTACCATGCTACCTAATTACTAAATTAAACTAGTTACGAGTATACTAAACATATCAGTGTATGTCAAAGAAAAAATTAAAAAAATCACAAAAACAGATTTATTCCCTGCTCTCAAGATCTTTTTGTAAAGGTTCAAGATATGGTACTAATCCATCTGCTTTGTGATCAATAAAATATTCCGTATCAAGCTCATCGTATCTGAAGCTCTTGCGGCCACCTGCCTGGGCTCTGTCCCAGAACACTTTCAGATTTCTGAAAGGAAGATAATAAAGCTCATCCCTTCCTGTATAATAAATAAGAAAAAAAGCTACTCCATCCTGTTTTTCAAAGTTCTCCATAAAGGTTACCTGATGAGGATGGATATTCTGTAAAGAAAAGGTATCAACAGCGCACTCTTTAGCATCGAAGCATACAGGTATTCCCTGAACGGTACCGATGTAGTCAACGGTACTCTTCTGGTCAAAATAAGCTAAAGTGATGTGTCTTGTCTCTTTGTCAATGTTTATGGGCGTGATCGGGGTCGGAATTTTCTGAATGAGAGCAAGCTCATCTAGAAGATACTTCTCATTGGTACGGTTTATCATATCTTCAAGTACCGAACCTCGAAGGCCTCTGGAATTCCAGGTTGCCATATAACTCCTTATATCTACACATTATTATCTCTGAGTTCTGATTTTCCAGGACTCAATCAGATTTATAATCTTTAATCTTCAAATTTATCTTTTATAAGATTGCCGAATTTTGAAAATAAAGGTGCTATTATCTCTTTTCCCGAAAGATCTCCGAATGCTTCACTGTCATCAGGAAATTCAAGTCTGTAGCAATGAAGAAGCTGTCCCTTAAGGCCGTAGGTCTGCTTATAGGTATCATTTATCTTTTCATCACCATACTTGGGATCGCCAATTATAGGATGACCTATACTGGCCAAATGAGCCCTTATCTGATGCGTCTTACCCGTTCTAAGCTCTACTTCTAGATAAGTAAGCTGCCATTTCTCATTGATGCCAACAGGGCTATAGGCAGTCTCAATATAGGACGAATCACTCTTTACTTGCGATACAGATACTGTATTACTTTTTCTATCTTTAGTTAGATAGCCTGTTATCTCTTCCGGCTTATCTATTATTCCTTTTACAACTGTTCTGTAATACTTTTTGAAGGTTCTTTCTTTAAGCCCTTTAGCCATCATCTGAGCACCCTTGAGGGTCTTGGCGCAGATTACTATTCCGGATGTATTCCTGTCAAGTCTGTTGCTTACAGATGGTCTGAAGGTTATAAGACTTTCAGGATCAATTACTCCCATTTCAAGAAGATATCCGACAATCCACTCATTAAGAGATACATCGCCTTGTTCAGCCTTCTGCGTGAGGACTCCGACAGGCTTATTTACAAATAAAACGTCCTTGTTTTCATAGATCACGCTTACGCCTTTTATGTTATGATATGCCTTCTTGAACTCAGAAACGTTAACTCCCTCGCCTCTTTCAGCACTGGCAAGTCTTTCATTTGCAAATTTAAGGAAGGTATCATCAGAAAACCACAAAACCACAATATCTCCCTTTTGCAGCTTTTCCTGACCTGTAGCCTTTTTGCCATTAAGCGTTATATTCTTTTTGCGAAGCATCTTATAGATAAAACCGGAAGAAGCTTTTGATAAATACTGGCCTAAAAACTTATCAAACCTCTTTCCGGATTCATTATCTTTGATTACAATTTCTTTCATATTATTCTTTAATTCAATCTCTAATATTATGATTTCTTGAACGCTATGACTTTAGTTAAAGCGATATAGACTTAAGTATTCCCGGTACTGTCTGTATCGTTCCCGGAGTCCATAAACTCTCAAGTTCCTTAGGATCTATGTTGTGATCTTTTCTGAGCTTTTCAAGTTCATCAAGGCGCTTACAGAAATCATCAACATTTCTATATATCTTGATAGAATAATCGTGGTACTTACTAAGAGATATCTGATGCTTAATATGATCCTGGCAATCCTGAATATCTGTGTTCTCATCCTCTGTAAATCCAGCTATGTTCTTGCCAAGTACAGTAATAGCACCTACATTGAAAGTACTCTTTTCAGAGGTAAGACTAAGGTCATAGATTACATAAAGACTTCCTGCATGATCTTTGATCTTGTCGTAAGAGCTTTGTGTAAGAGGCACTGCCCTGTAATACATTATGAGATTTATAACGCTCCATCCCATAGGAAGGCAGCCAAGCGCTGCAACTATCGAGAAGATATTCTTGTTGGATCCTGCAATAATAAGACCTGCAATGAACAAAACAAGGATTATACATCCCATTATCGTTGTTCTAATTACTGCATTTTTTCTTTGGTAAAAAATGTGGCCGAAATCGCCCTTATATACTTTATTCATATAAATCCTTTTTTTAATATAATTTATAAAAGTGTAGCTAAAAATGTTGTTAATTAATCAGTTATTCAAAAGAGAATTGATCTCTTCATCAGTTTAAAGATCAGTTATTCAAAAGAGAACTGATCTCTTCATCAGTAAGTCTTCTGTACTCGCCAAGATCAAGGCTTTCATCAAGTACTACTTTGCCCATTCTGATTCTTCTAAGATACAGAACCTTATTGCCAACTGCTTCCATCATCCTTTTAACCTGATGAAATCTTCCTTCATGAAGTGTCAGATATACTACAGGGCGTCCCTCGTTATCATTATCCCCAAGTCTTAATGAAGCTGGCATGGTCATATCCGGAGATCCATCCTTTTTGACATCACCGATATCAAGTCCCTTACAGAGCTTATCTATATCAGTATCTGTCAGTTCATGATCAAGATGAATCTCATATTCCTTATCTACATGATGGGCAGGTGATAAAAGTCTGTGGATAAGCTGCCCGTCATTAGTAATGATAAGAAGGCCTTCTGTGTCTATATCAAGTCTTCCAACAGGCGAAAGGTCCTTGGTATTCTCATCTCCAAGGAGATTTAAAACCGTAGTCGTACGTCCATCCTTAGTCGCAGATATTACACCGTCAGGCTTATTGAGCATGTAATAACGAAACTTCTCAAATACGAGCTCGCTACCCATAAATACTACCTTATCAGTATTTTCATCAATATGCATATCAGCTTTTAAAGCAGGAGCTCCATTTACTGTAACAGCTCCGTTTTTGATATGATCTTTGATCTGCTTTCTAGTGCCGATACCAAAATCAGCTAAATATTTATCGAGTCTTTTCAATTCTTCCTCACGTTATATTAATCATTACTTAATGCTAATTGTATTACTTGTAGTTTTAAGATCATACTGATTGTAAACCTGAATAGTAAGACTTGTGGCCTTATTGGTAGGATCTTTTATAACTACTGTATCTGTTGTCTTGGTTCTGTCCCATGCAACCACAAATGACCAGTTAGTGCCACCGTCAAAGCTGTATCTGTAATAGATAATAGGTGAATCAGGATCTGAAGCTGTTATATTAGCTGTGATATCACCTGTTGAGCTGTTCTTACTAGCAGAATTAAGTGTGCAAACTGTTGGCGCTGTAAGATCATTGGCCATAACTGTTGTAGGGGTTGGAATATCTACGTTTTTATATGTAGAATAGTCAAGTCCAAGTTTTGTAGACTTAAGTCCAAAATACTTGGCAATTGCTGTAGCATCAGCTACTGCAAGGGTCTTGTAAGGATCTTCCTGAGATCTGAGCCATGCAAGGTCAGCTGGATGATCAAGATAGCAATGCTCTATAATAACAGCATTTACACCATAATTTCTGGCATGTCTTATTATGCCATAATAATCGCCCTTACTTCCAAGTCTTGTCTTGATACCTCTTATATAAAGGCCAAGGTTAGAAAGCTCTTCAACTTCTGCACATGCAAACTCATATCCGTTCTCATAATAGCTGTCATAAGCAGATACCCATACTTCAGAACCGCAAAGGTCATGCTCTACAGAAGCATTGAAATGTATTGAATACATAAAGTCAGCATTAACGCTTTTTGCGTACTTAACTCTATCTTCAAGACTTACAACAGTATCAGTAGTTCTTGTCATATATACAGTTACATTATCAAAGTTATCAAGATAGGACTTCAAATAATTAGCTACCTGTAAAGTAATTTCCTTCTCACTAATGCCATTGTACTGAGCTCCAAGGTTCCTATCGCCTGTTCCGCCATGACCAGGATCAAGTACTATTACGACATTATCCTTGGCGGCACTGACTGTAGCTGTAGCACTATTAGAAGTAAATATAAGAGCAAATACCATTACCGAAAGCATGATAACACTAACAATTGTCTTGAACCTGTTTCTCATCAATTCATCCTCCAAAGTAAATTATTATATTATTAAAAAAATATTTAATATAAATTTTTATTACAAATACTATTATCTTTACATTCTTTGCAAAGTTCTTCTTTTCCTAAAAAAGCGACCGGTATTAGTACCAGCCGCTTAAAATAACGATAATGCAAACACAGGCAAGCCTGGTTTATAGATATAAAGCCGTGATCAGCTATTAGGCTTTAATCACTTGGTTAAGAAGTCACAATATCAAAAGACTTCTCAGATTCCTGTATCTCCTGCAGGTGCGCCATTCTCCGGCATATCTGCATCAAAGTCTTCTAAAGACTCAATTCCGGAAGCTGCATCTTGAGCAGCTGGATCAGCATAAACAGGTCCCTGTGAAGGATCCGGCTGAGCCTGAACAGGCGGCACAAGCTCTGCCCTGTTGGATTTAACCATTTCAGCATAATTGGTAAGGTCTGTAAGAAGGCCTTCATAGTGTCTGTTAGTAGAATCAATTGAGCCCTGAAGTATAGCTTCAACCTCTGATAAAAGAGTATCTGTATACTGTACAGCAGAAAGCTTCATGTTGTTAGCTTCTACAGTTGCTCTGTCAAGGAGCTCCTGAGCCTGCTTGGCAGCAGAACTTACAACCTGATTAGCCTGATCATAAGCCTGGCGCATGATCTCATGCTCATTGATAAGCTCATTGGTCTGAGCCTGTGCATTCTCTATAAGCTGCTGAGCTTTAGCACGTGCATCATTCAAGATAGCCTCTTTGTTGGAGACAATCTTCTGATATCTTTTAATCTCATCAGGTGTTTTAGAACGAAGCTCGTGAATGAGCTCATTGATCTCCTCTTTATTGACCCTTACATCAGTATTAGAAAAAGGCACCTTAGCACAACTATTGATATATGCCTCAATTTCATCAATCAAAAGCTCGATTTTACTGCTCATGTAAAGTTCCCCCGTTTTTAGTTTAGATGATTGTTGTATTTTAGTTCAAGCGCTTTAAAAACATTTTCAGGAACCATTCCTGAAACCTCGCCGCCATAGCTAGCAATTTCCTTAACTGTAGAACTGCTAAGATATGAATAACGAAGATTAGTCGTAAGGAAAACTGAATCAACATTGTTATGAGAAAGCTCTCTGTTGGTCTGTGCAATCTGAAGTTCATACTCAAAATCAGTTATGGCACGAAGGCCTCTGACTACGATATGAATCTGCTTCTCCCTGCAATAATCGATCAAAAGACCGTCATATGAATCAACTTCAACGTTAGAAAATTCACTGACCGCTTCTTTAATCATTTTAACACGTTCATCTACCGAAAACAACGAACTCTTGGCAGAGTTATGCATAACAGTGACAATAACCTTGTCGAACATCATGGATGCTCTTTTTACAATATCAAGATGTCCATATGTGACCGGATCAAAAGAACCGGGATATACTGCAGTTTTCATGATTTTGCTACCTTCTTTAGAAAGACATGTTTATTGTTTTTGTAAGTCTTTTCTCTTTTGATCTCGTAGCCCATCTGCTCAGCAAAACTGAAATCTTCTTCCAGATTAGATTCACAGATTATAGTTGTATACTCTGTAACGTAAGGAAGAGACAGGAGCGTTCTTAATGTGTGCTCATAAAGATCTGCTTCGTAAGGCGGATCGATGAATATAATATCAACTTCCTTTTCATGAATGGAACGAAGGGCCATTGCAGCATCTTTTTTGATGATTGTTGACTTCTCATCAAAATGGCACTTGTGAACATTAGCTGTGATGCACTTTACAGGCTCTGCTCCTCTGTCTATAAAGTATGCATGACTTGCACCTCTTGAAAGTGCTTCGATTCCGATTCCGCCGCTACCTGCATACAGATCTACAAATACAGCTCCCGGAACCTCCATCTGGATCATATTAAAAAGTGTCTCTTTGATCCTGTCCTGAGTAGGACGTGTATCATCACCTTTCGGTGTAATAAGTGGGATACTACGCGCTACACCTGCTATTACTCGCATGCGCTATCCTCCTTTATTATTAAAAAATTTAAGCCGTAACAGACTAGTTTTACTAAAAAAGAACTGTTACCCTATTTAAGCTTTATGCTCTTGGTATTTAATACTGCCATATTACTTAAGTTTAAGTTTTGAGCCCTTAGTATTGCGGCCTGCCATCTTGACTGTACCTATGTCAAAAGACTTATCGTTTATAGATACTTCTTTGGACTCTTCAGGCTTTAACAGCCACATATCACGAAGGCTGTCATTCTTTGCAAGATTCATACCATGAACACCTACAGCGGTCTTCTTCTGATCAGGAATCTCTTCAAGCATAAATCTAAGTGCGTATCCGTTCTCTGTATAAAGTACGCAGCTTTCTTCGTCTGTAACTACAGACACGCTTAAAAGCTCGTCTCCATCAGAAAGTTTGGTAGCTGCTACAAGTTTTCTTGTAACATCAAACTCACCACCACTTACTATTTTCATCATGGCTGATTTAGTAACAAAAAGCAAGCGGTAAATATTAAGTGACGACTGAGGAAGAACTGCAATTATCTGTTCCTTGGTCGTATCATAGTTGGATACGTTATCAATAGGAACCCCCTTATCACGCATCTTACCTGCAGGAAGATCCTGCACTTTAATGGTATGAAGGTTGCCAAGATGTGTGAATACGCATATTCTGCTGGTATTCTTGACCTTAAAGCTGTATTTAAAATCATTCTTGATAGTATCGTAATTCTTGTCATAGGTTGTAGCATCAATTGTCTTGGCATATCCAAAACGATCCATGATGAATGCTACATCTATCTCTTCTTCAGGCTTTTCTTCGTATACAGCCTCTTCAAACTGACCGATTTCAGTTCTTCTCTTTTGTCTGTACTCATTACGTATATTTCTAAGCTCTTCCTGAATTACCATAGACATTGAAGTTCTATCTTCAAGAATATCCTCATATCTGTAAATATTAGCAACAGTTGCCTCATGCTCCTTAACAAGTGCATCAAGCTCAAGTCCAATGAGTTTGTAAAGACGCATCTCAAGGATGGCATCTGCCTGACGGTCTGTAAAATGAAGCTGAGAAGCCATAACAGCTGACTCTCTTGACTTAAAGTTAATTCCGTCTGTAACTCCGTTTACAAGGCAGTCCTTGGCCTGTGCTCGGGTTTTGGATCCTCTTAATATCTCGATTACAAGGTCTATAACATTACAAGCCTTGATGAGACCTTCCTGTACTTCCTTCTTCTCAGTTTCCTTCTGAAGAAGTGTTGTATATTTGCGGCGGGCGGTCTCAAACTGGAAGTCGATAGACGCCTTAAGAATGCTCTTAAGACCCATAGTCTCAGGACGTCCGTTGTAGATAGCAAGCATGTTGACGCCGAATGTATCTTCAAGCTTGGTCTTCTTGTAAAGAAGGTTTGTAAAGTTCTCAACATCAGTATCCTTCTTGAGCTCTATTACGATTCTGATACCTTCTTTGGAAGACTGGTTAGAGATATCAATGATATCATTTGTAACCTTCTTCTCTGCAAGAGCAGCAACGTCAGCACAGAACTTACCAATTCCGGCACCTATCATAGTATAAGGAATCTCACTGATGATAAGATTTATATGACCGTTCTTGGCTTTTTCAGTTTCTACTCGTCCTCTGAGTCTTATTTTGCCTTCGCCTGTTTCATAAATAGCTGCAAGCTCGTCCTTGTTAATAACAATACCGCCTGTAGGGAAGTCTGGTCCCTTTATGTATCTCATAAGCTGTCTTGTAGAAAGAGTCTCATCCTGCATATAAGCTATCTCTGCATCGATAACCTCAGCAAGATTATGAGGCGGTGTACTTGTAGCCATACCTACAGCGATACCTTCTGATCCATTAACAAGGAAGTTAGGAATCTTTACAGGCAGAACCGATGGCTCTTTCTCTGTAGCATCAAAGTTAGGTACAAAATCTACTATATCCTTATCAAGGTCAGCAAGAAATGTCTCCTGCGTTATACGGGCAAGTCTTGCTTCTGTATATCTCATTGCAGCAGCGCTGTCGCCTTCGATAGTACCAAAGTTACCGTGACCATCTACAAGGGGAAGCTCTTTCTTAAAATTCTGAGCCATAACAACGAGACAATCATAGATTGAACTGTCACCGTGCGGGTGATATTTACCCATTGTATCGCCGACGATACGGGCGCTCTTTCTGTAAGGGCGATCGTATCTGATACCCAGCTCATACATATCGTAAAGTGTACGTCTCTGAACAGGCTTAAGACCATCTCTTATATCCGGCAGAGCACGTGCAACTATAACACTCATCGCATAATCTATATAAGATTGCTGCATTATTTCAGAATATTCACTTCGAATAATCCGCTGTTCTTCCATATAATCCTCACATGTATACTTATTTTAAAATATATTTATTCTTAAAATACAGATTCTCTGAATATATCTATTCATAACCTATATTTATTCCTGAAATACAGATTCT
This sequence comes from Butyrivibrio sp., assembly GCF_024699075.1. The sequence goes on along the minus strand of NZ_JAILQF010000064.1, from coordinate 3,990 downwards.
CTAAATATATCTATTCAAAGCCTATATTTGTTCTGAAAATATAAGATCCACATAATATGCCAGATCAAGCCTGGAAATCAAGTTCTGCATCATCAGCATGATCATGAATAAATGCACGTCTTGGCGGTACCTCAGTTCCCATAAGAAGCTCTGTCATATGTGATGCAGTCTTGGCATCATCTATTTCAACGATACGCATCATTCTGTTCTTGGGATCAAGAGTTGTCTCCCAAAGCTGCTCAGGATCCATCTCACCAAGACCCTTATATCTTTGAAGTGTAAAGCTTCCCTTGTGACTTGCGCGGTACTTCTCAAGAGCCTTGTCATCATAAAGATACTCTTCCTTGCCTTTAGATGGAATAACCTTGTAAAGAGGCGGCATTGCTATGTAAACATGGCCCTGCTGTATAAGTTCAGGCATGAATCTGTAGAACAATGTCAGAAGAAGTGTTGCTATATGTGCACCATCGACATCGGCATCGGCCATGATGACGATCTTGTTATAACGAAGCTTTGATATATCAAAATCATTGCCGTAGCCTTCAGAAAATCCGCAGCCAAAGGCGTTGATCATAGTCTTGATCTCAGCATTGGCAAGAACCTTGTCGATTGAAGCCTTCTCAACGTTTAAGATCTTACCTCGTATAGGAAGAATAGCCTGATACTGTCTGTCTCTTGCCATCTTGGCACTACCACCGGCAGAATCACCCTCTACGATGAAGATTTCGCATTTATCAGCTTCTTTACTGATACAATTGGCAAGTTTACCATTTGAATCAAAAGAATACTTTTGCTTAGTAAGAAGATTGGTCTTGGTCTTCTCTTCTGTCTTACGGATCTTGGCAGCCTTTTCAGCACAGCTTATTACAGCCTTTAAGGTCTCAAGATTTCTGTCAAAAAATCTTGTGAGTTCATCACCTGTTATCTTGGATACGACTTTACCTGCATCCTGGTTATCAAGCTTTGTCTTGGTCTGACCTTCAAATCTTGGATCCGGGTGCTTTATTGATATAACAGCTGTAAGACCGTTTCTTACATCAGCACCTGTAAAGTTCTGATCCTTGTCCTTGAGATTGCCAAGTTCTCTTGCATAGTTATTGATGATGGTAGTAAATACAGTCTTAAAACCAGTAATATGAGTACCACCTTCAGAGTTATAGATATTATTACAAAAACCAAGTACGTCTTCATGGAAATCATTAACATACTGGAATGCAACTTCTACAGATATATTCTCGCTTTCACCTGTATAGTAAACGATATCATGCAGTGTTTCTGCATTTCTGTTCATTTCTTTGACAAAGCCGCGGATTCCTTCAGGTTCATGAAACTCAAGATGTTCCTCTGTTCCGGGTCTCTTGTCTTCATAAACTATTAAAAGCTCAGGATTAAGATAAGCTGTCTCATGGAGACGGTTCTTGATATCTTCTTCTCTGAATCTTGTCTTTTCAAATATTTCCGGATCAGGAAGGAAAGAAATAGTAGTTCCATGCTCTCTTGTCTTGCCAACTTCAGGAAGAAGCCCATTAACAAGATCAGTTGTAGGAACGCCTCTTTCATAAGAATCTTCATAGATCGCACCATTTTCCTTGATCCTGACTTTCATCCAGGTGGAAAGTGCGTTAACTACAGATGAACCAACACCATGAAGACCACCGGATGTCTTGTAAGAAGAATTGTCGAACTTACCACCGGCGTGAAGCATAGTAAGAACAACACGTTCAGCAGTAATGCCCTTAGCGTGCATTCCAACAGGAATACCACGTCCGTTATCTTCAACAGTAGCAGAGCCGTCCGCTTCCAGAGTAACATTTATTCTGGAACAGTGGCCGGCAAGATGTTCATCTACTGCATTATCAACTATTTCATATACAAGGTGATTAAGTCCTCTTGTAGATACGGATCCGATGTACATTCCGGGTCTTTTGCGGACAGCTTCAAGTCCCTCTAAGACAGTAATACTGCCTGCATCGTATTCGTTAGTTTTTGACATTAGAAATAATCCCCCTAAAAGTTTATTTTAAAATTTTGGTAATTGTTACAGCCAGGGCTCCCGGTCCTATATGGCATGAAACAGAAAGAGAAAGCGGATCCATGTGTACATCAAATCCGGGGAAAGTCTCTTCGATCATCTTTTTCCACTCAGCAGCCTTTTCAGTATCGTGTGTGAAAGCTGCATCAATTCTTACATTATCAGGGTTAAGACCTCCGAAACGCTTTTCAGCATCGTCTTTGATAGCATTAAGCATGATCTTCTGACCCTGTGAAGATGTTCTGGCCTTGGCAAAAGAGTCAAGCTTTTCTCCCTGAATCTGAAGAACCGGCTTAATTCTTAAAATAGTTCCAAGTGCTGCAGCTGCAGGTGTGATCCTGCCGCCCTTTTTAAGATAATAAAGAGTATCAAGCATGATATAGATACTTGAATTAAACTTATCCTTTTCAAGGATCTCTTTGATCTGAGCGCCGCTCTTGCCTTCTTTTGCAAGTCTTATTGCATCAAGAACAGAATTGCGCATTGTAACTGATATACGCTGATTATCAACTACAAAAACTTTTCCTTCGTAATCATCATCCATCGCAAGGCTCATGGCACTTGAGCATGAAGATGAAAGTCCACTACTCATAGGAATATAAACAATCTCATCATAGTTCTTTAATGTATCATCCCAAAGATCCATTAAAGTGCCAGGTGATGGCTGTGATGTAGATACTTCCTCATCATCATTAAGTTTAGTGTAAAACTCTTCCTGAGTAAGATTTATATCCTCTAAATAATCGGTTCCAGCGATAGTAAAAGGCATCGGAATTACTATAATTCCAAGCTCTTCGCCTTCAGCCTGTGTAATACCACTATTTGAGTCTGTAATAATTGCTATTTTAGACATTAAATATACCTCACTTTAATTTTTTGTCATAAAAGTCCTTAATTATATTACCTTGCGGCGAAGACACTGTCAAATGGGACGAAATGTCGAAAATTTTATCATGCAGATTTAGTAATTATGTAACCTACAAAGTCAGATTCGAATTAATATCCAAAAGAACCTTGTGTAATGGCTCGTTTTCAGGCTTTGAAAGTTCCGGATCATCATTCAATATATGATCAGCATCTACAGAAGCCTTCTTGATAAGATCACTGTCTGCATATATGTCGCCAACGCTAAAGAAAAGGTCGCCACTTTGCCTTATTCCAAACATATCACCAGGGCCTCTTTGACGAAGGTCTTCTTCGGCGATCTTAAAGCCGTCATTGGATTTACCCAGTATATCAAGACGGGCAGCAGCTTCCTTGGATTCAGACGTATTTAAAAAGATACAATAACTCTGATCCTTGCCTCTTCCAACACGGCCCCTTAGCTGATGGAGCTGGGCAAGTCCGAAATGATCCGAATTCTCTATCATCATGACCGTTGCGTTAGGAACATTGATACCAACTTCAATAACAGTTGTCGACACAAGGACATCTATCTCTTTATTAGCGAACTTTTCCATAAGTTCATCCTTCTCAGAAGCCTTCATACGGCCATTTAGCATATCAACAGTAATTGATGGTGATAAAACCTTTCTGAGTTTCTCAGTATAGTCAGTGACGTTCTCAACGTCGTTCATCTCACCTTCTTCTATCATGGGACAGATGACATAGACCTGATGACCGGCCGCAACCTGTTTTTCTATAAATTTATAGGCCGTAGGCCTGTAATCGGGGCCCACTACGCAGTTCTTGATAGGAAGCCTTGAAGCAGGCTTTTCGTCAAGGACAGATACATGAAGATCACCGTAAAGTATGATCGCCAGAGTCCTTGGAATAGGCGTGGCACTCATAGCATGCAAGCTCAGAAAGGGACGCGCCAACGCCCATTCCGCCTTGAATAATTCCATGTTCTAGTTTCTTACCGTTAATATCCATCATGTTGCTCGCTACATTCTAGTCGAGCTTAGATAAAGTCCAAGCCAGATAGATTTTGTAGAAATTAACAAACAAGTTGTATA
>NZ_JAILQF010000036.1 GCF_024699075.1 Butyrivibrio sp. | reverse complement strand
CTACAGACTTCACCTGGTTCCAGGATACGTTCCGCTTATACTGCCATATTTTTGCGGTCAGGCATTCTTCATCTATCAGATGATGCAGTTCATGCAAGGCATACCAAGAGAACTTGATGAAGCAGCTAAGATAGACGGTTGTAGCAAATACGGGATATACTCCAGGATAGTTCTCCCTCTTTTAAAGCCTGCTATAGTAACAACTGTCATCATACAGTTTTACTGGAAATGGGATGACTATATGGGACCACTTCTTTACTTGTCACGTCCACAATCCTATACTGCATCAATAGCTATTAAACTCTTTGCTGATTCTGCGTCTGTGACGGATTATGGCGCAATGTTTGCAATGTCTACGTTATCACTTGTACCTGTATTTCTTATCTTCTTATTCTTTAATAAGTATCTTGTAGAAGGAATTGGAACAAGCGGATTAAAGGGCTAAAATAATAATTGCTAAACCAAAAACGTTACTTAAGGAGCGCCATGGATGATACAAAAGTAGTGTTTAAGACATCAGACAGACTTGTCCAAAAGCTGTATGATGCTGCAGATACCAAATGCAGACAGAACATCAGATTTTTTGGAGAAAGAAAGGTCCTAATAGAAGGTGGCGGTTATCACAAGGTTTGGATCGAGACCCAGCCCATGGGCGGAGCCATGTATGGCAAAAGAGATATAGAGATAGCCCTTAATAACTGCAAAATTTTCATGGACAATCAAAGATCAGACGGAAGACTTCCGGGTAGTATTGAGTATAGAAATGATATACTTATTCCCCAGTACGATAAGTTCCAGGGCTTTTGCTTCCCGGGGCCTGCGCTTGAAGTTTATTACCTTACAGGTAAAGACCAAAGTTATCTGGACCAGCTTTACGAAGTACTTTTAAAGTATGATGAGTATCTGTGGAAATACAGAGATTCTGATAATGATGGCTGTCTGGAAAGCTTTTGCAAATTTGATACAGGAGAGGATAATGCCATAAGATATGGTGATGCGCCAAATTATTGGGAAGAGGATGAAGCGCCGACAGGATATGAAGTCGTTCCCATGGCTTCTGTAGATTTCATGAGTTATTCTTATTCTGCAAGAGAGACTATGGCAGAAATTGCAAGAATAAAAGGAAACAGTGACCTTTATGAAAGGCATAATAAAGAGGCTTTAGAAGTAAGGCGAAGGCTTATTGATAATTTCTGGGATAAGGAAAGAGAAGCCTTTTTTGACAGAGATAAGAATCATAAAATGATGAGCATTCTGACCCATAATAATCTTAGAATGATGTACTGGCACAGTATGGACAGGGAAAAGGCTGACAGATTTGTAAAAAGACATCTGTTAAACGAAAAGGAATTCTGGACTATGATGCCGCTTCCATCTGTTGCCGTAAATGACAGCATGTATAGAAATTATGATGTCAATAACTGGAGCGGTCAGCCTCAGGCACTTACCTACCAAAGGGCTATTGAGGCACTTGAATACTACGGTTATTATGGTTTTATTCCGGCTCTTGGAAGAAAGCTTTTTGAAGCTATAGGTGAAGATTGCATATTTGTTCAGCAATATGATCCTTTTACCATGAAGCCTTCACTTGAAGGAGTTGAAGGCAAACAGGATGCTTACGGACCTGCAATGCTTTCGGTCCTTGAATATGTAAGCAGAATGTATGGGGTGTGCTATAAGAAGGATAGACTTATCTGGAGCTGTATCAAAAAGGAAGAAGGCTATTATGAGCAGCATCTTAACGGGCATATATACAGGCTTGAGAGAGATAAAGACAAGGCATATGGCTTTATTGATGGCAAAGAGGTCCTTAGCTTTGATAAAGGTGTAAGGATAGAAACTGATATGGAGGGAAAGGAGCTTTATAGATACGATGCTTTATAATATTCTTGATTATAATGCTGTAGGCGATGGAATAACAAAGTGTACCAAAGCTATACAGTCAGCGATAAATGACTGCAGCATAACAGGTGGCCGGGTTTATATTCCTTCCGGAATATTTCTGTCAGGTTCTCTTCGTCTTCTATCTAATGTTGAACTGTATCTTGATAAGGGAGCTGTCCTTAGATCAAGCCTTGATGAAGAGGACATGATAGATTTTTCCAAGGATTTTGTAGATGATAATGCAGATACTGGATGGGAAGGCGGATGCTTTCTGTTTGCCTGTCATGAACAAAATATTACTATACAGGGAATGGGAGTAATAGACGGGCAGGGGAGAGAAGTATTCTATGATGATGAACCTTTGGAAGCAGAGCATGAATGCCCCCTTAATGTAAGAGGATTTAGGCCAAGGCTTAGTTTTCTTGAAGATATAGAAAATCTTGTGATCAAGGATGTGACTTTTTATGATGCGGCCTTTTGGACCCTTCATATGGCAGGCTGCAGGAAGGTCAGGATTGAAAATATTGTAATAGACAATAATAGGAGGGCTCCTAATACAGATGGCATAGATCCTGACTGTTGTAGTGATGTAATAATACGCGGATGTAAGATTACATCAGGAGATGATGCGGTTGTTATTAAATCTACCGCGCCAATGTATGAAAAGTATGGAGAATCCAGGGATATAGTAATAAACAGCTGTATACTGTCTACAAGCTGCAGCGCTATAAAGATAGGTACTGAGACTTATGGGGATATACACGATATTATTATTTCTGACTGCATTATAAGAGATTGTATTCGCGGAATAGGTATATGGTCAAGAGATGGGGGAGATATTTATAATATTGTGGCCCATCATATTATTGGAAGTGTCAGGAACTATTCAGACAGCAGTACAAGGACGGAAGGAATATACAGCTGGTGGGGTGAAGGTGACCCTGTATTTATGAGCTCTGCGCAAAGAGAAGGTGTTGATAGGATTCCCGGTATTATCCATGATATAAACATTGATAATCTGAATATGACGGCAGAAAACCCTGTCCTTATACTGGGCGAAGACTATTCACCTATACAAAGAGTAACGATTACAAATTCCAGGATCCTGCTCAAAAAAGTCAGCTCAAAACAAAAACTTATTGCAGATGAAAGACCTTCAAAAAGAGGCAGATACGAGATTGAAAGTATGTCTATCTGTAAGAGAGAAGTAAGAGATCTTATAACAGACATAACCTTTATCAAAGATAAAAGCTTTTCCTTTTGACAAATACAAAACCCGCATCCGTTTAAAATACGGAATGCGGGTTTTGTAGCTATTAATTACTCAGTTGCAAGCTGGAAGAAGTTTACTTTCTTGTTGAGAGAGTCTGCAAGTTCCTTAAGATCTGTTGCTGAGTTACTGATAAGTGCAAATGTTGCATTAAGTTCTTCCATAGAAGCGTTGGTCTCTTCTGTAGAAGCGGCA
>NZ_JAILQF010000452.1 GCF_024699075.1 Butyrivibrio sp. | reverse complement strand
CCTATGATCATCTTTAAAAGGGTAGTCTTGCCGGCTCCGTTGATGCCGACGATTGCTGCCTTCTCACCTGCTTCTATATGAAAAGATATTCCTTTAAGTATGTCCTTGCCGTCGAAGGACTTACATATATTGTGACATGATAGTAACATATTATACCTCTCAGTTATTATTTAAATGCGCTAGCTACTGGGCTTTTGGTCACTCAGTAAGCGGCGTAGCGCTAAAAGACTATGTGATGGTAACAGCAATATATTACACTTCTTCAAACATATTTTCAATTGACTAAAGTTTAACGAAACGCTACAATTAGAGTGATACAAAATTAACAATAATAACAGATCAGGAGGAAGGCGCATGGATAAGGAAATATCCCAGGCAGTAGTCAGCCGCCTGCCCCGTTATTTCAGATATCTTGGTGAGCTTAAGGCTAGTGGAGTTGAGAGAATTTCATCTCAGGAACTTTCTGATATCATGAAGGTAACAGCTTCACAGATAAGGCAGGATTTCAACAATTTCGGTGGATTTGGACAGCAGGGATACGGTTACAATGTCGAGTATCTTTACGAAGAGATCAGTAAGATACTTGGTATTGATAAGAAGCATCAGCTCATCATTATAGGTACAGGTAACCTTGGTACGGCTCTTGCAGGATATACTAATTTTTCCACAAGAGGTTTTGTATTTAAGGGTGCATTTGATTGTGATCCATCTCTTCAGGGCAAGAAGATTGGAGATGTGGAGATCCGTCCTATAGATGAGATCGAGGAATTTATAAAGAAGAACAATATTGATATTGCTGTTCTGACAATTCCTAAGGATCAGGCTGTTCCTATGGCTGAGAGACTTATAAAAGCAGGAATCAAAGCAATCTGGAATTTCGCACATGTAGATCTGGATGTTCCGGAGAATGTTCAGGTTGAGAATGTTCATCTTTCAGACAGCCTTATGAAGCTTTCATATAATATAAACCGTTATGAAAGATTTCATGGAAAGAAAGGTTGATAATCCTGATCTAAATAAATAGAAGAATGTATTGGCAGGCTACGCCGGGGCTAAATGGATGTTTGTCCCTGCAAGCCTGTCATTTATATTGTGTGGATAGTATAATAAAGGTGGAGTCCTAATCTGATTTGCCTGTTTGGCCGAAATACAAAATGGTGGTTTTCATTGTTTGAGATATAGTCGTACCTAAAAAAGGAAGGATGCTATGTCCAGAGAAGAAGATGTCTACATGCCTGCGCTACTTGGCAAAAATATACCAATAGTAACAACAGATGATAAGTGGAAAATGCTTTTTGGCGAAGAAGGTGTAAGTGAAGAGATTCAGTCTCTTGCCAATGAGCTTAATAAGCTCGTCGATGAGCAGGCCAGGTTCAAACAGAAGATCAAGGATATAAAGCGTCTTAAGAAGACACTTTTGGAAGAAGTAATAAGTATATCTGACAGGCTTAATAAAGGAGATAAATCTGCCGGTAAAGAGCTTGATGACAGAAAGAGACTTATAGGTGACTGTAATACTCAGATAGAAGCACTGGAGGATCAGCTTATTGGCATGCCCCGTGAAATCTATCAGCTTAATTACAAGGTCATGGTAGCTTCAATGTCTGTTTGCTATGAAAGACTTCATAGAAATACGGATGAGATCAATGAGATTGATGAGTGGCTATCTAATACAAGAAAAGAGCTTAAGAAACAGGTTATAAGACTTCAGGAAGGCGAGATGGAGAATTTTAATCTATATTCATACATGCACTCTATCTTTGGACCTGAAGTTGTTGATATATTCGATATGGAATATGATCCTGAAAGAAATCACAGGATACGTACGCCAAGTGCCGATTCAAGACAACCTGGTTTATAAGTAGAAGGGGAATTATGCAGTATTTGGTAACAGCTGAAAAGATGAGATCCTGCGATAAAAATACTTCAGAGCACTTTGGAGTTCCATCCATAGTGCTTATGGAAAGAGCGGCTCTTGCAGTAGCAGCCAGAATAAGTGAGTGGAAGAGTGCTATGGGCGTATCCAGAGCATTTAATGTCCTTATTGTCTGCGGGCATGGCGGCAATGGCGGCGACGGAATAGCGATAGGAAGAATCCTACATCAGCACGGCTATAGAGTTCAAATAGCGCTTGTTAATGATAAGGATTCCAATCCTGATACTGTTATGCAGAAAAAAAGTGCCAGAGCATATGGAATTCCAATGGACACTTTTTCCAATGTAAGAGCCACCAAATCACAAATGGAATGGGATATCATAGTAGATGCTGTCCTTGGAATAGGCTGTGCGCATGATATTGAAGGCGAATATGCTGATGCCATTATGTATATCAATGAGTGCAAGAAGCTTAAGGATGAGTCCACACTTGTAGTAGCAGTTGATATTCCATCCGGAATTGATACCGATACAGGAAGTGTGCATAAGCTTGCTGTGAAAGCTGATATGACTGTTACCTTTAATTTTGCCAAGATGGGTCAGCTATTGTATCCTGGAACTGAATATTGTGGACAGCTGTTTGTAGAAGATGTTGGAATCACAGTGGACGGCTTTATGGGTGAACTTCCGGAATACTTTTTCTTTGACGAGGGGCCTGAAGATCTTTTGCCAAGGAGAGTTGGATATGGTAATAAGGGGACTTTTGGTAAAGTTCTTGTGATTGCCGGAAGTGATACGGTAAGCGGGGCCTGCCTTTTGTGCACCAAAGCGGCTTTTCATACAGGCGCTGGCATGGTCAAGGTGTTTACGACATCTTCCAATGTTGAAGTAATAAAGCAAAATGTTCCTGAAGCAATGTTTGATACATATGAAAATATAGAGACCAGGGACAATATTGATAGTATCAAAAGTATACTGTTAAAAGACATGGAATGGGCTAGTACTATTGTTATAGGCCCCGGCATAGGAACAGGAATGGTCTCAAAAGCTATTCTTGAAACTGTTCTTGAGGAATTTGATAAGTTCCTTGTTGCTGATGCGGATGCGCTAAATCTTATCGCAGAAGATGATAAGCTTATGGAGCTTTCCAAAAACTATACAGATTCTGAAGACAAGCAACTGGTTATGACGCCTCATGTTGCGGAATTTGCAAGGCTTTATAATGCAGTGCTTTTAAGAGGTGGCGATAAGCCTGTTTCTGTTTATGATGTTAAGCAGAATATTCTGAAGTGGCCACAGGTACTTTCGGAATATTTTAACTGCGTTGTGATCTGCAAAGATGCAAGATCTGTTGTATCAGGCAGTGACAAGAAGCAGATGTATATTAATATTTCCGGTAACAGTGGCATGGCTACTGCCGGATCAGGAGATGTACTTGCAGGTATTCTTGGAGCATTAAGTTCCAGAAAGCTGGGAGGTTTTCAGACTGCCTGTATTGGAACCTTTATACACGGACTTGCCGGTAATCGTGCATCTTCAAGGGTTGGGGAGTATTATATGACAGCTAGTGATATAATAAAAGAGCTGGCAAATGTTCTTCCAGAAAAATAAGCTAGGATAGGAAGTATTCATAAAAATGAATTCACATGAAATTATTAGCAGACAGAAGCTTTCAGAGGAGATGGCTTTAAAATATCCAAGGGTATGTGCTGCAATTGATCTTGATGCCATACTTTCAAATATGCGTTCGATGCATGAAAACCTGAACGCAAAGACCAAGATGATCGCAGTAATTAAAACCGACGGATACGGCTTTGGAGCTGTTCCTATCGCTAAACTTCTTGAACAAGAGGATTATATTTGGGGGTACGCTTCAGCTACGGTTGAAGAGGCAATGGAGCTAAGGGATAATGGCGTTAAAAAGCCTATACTTATTCTTGGATATACATTTCCATTTTCTTACGATACCCTTATAGATAATGAAATAAGACCTGCTGTATTCAGATATGATCAGCTTATGGAGCTTGAACAAAGAGCTGAAAAGAAAGCAGCATCTGGCTGGAATGGCAAAGTCAGGGTCCATATCGCGGTAGATACTTCAATGTCGAGAATCGGCATACGTCCTGATGATGAGGGAGCAAAATTTGTTCAAAAGGCTCTTTCAATGAAATATATAGAGGTTGAGGGAATCTTTACTCATTTTGCCAAGGCTGATGAAAAGGATCTTACAGATGCCATTTCCAAAAAAGATATTTTTGCAACTTTTATAGAAAGAGTTGAGAAGGAAAATAACTACAGGATCCCGCTTCATCACTGCGCAAATTCTGCCAGTATCATACGTATTCCTTCTGCACAGATGGATATGGTAAGAGCAGGTGTTACAATGTATGGAATGAGACCATCTGAGGATGTTCCTACAGATATAGTTAAAATAGTTCCTGCACTTGGATTATATTCTCATATAGCTTATATTAAAGATGTACCTAAAGGTGTTGCTGTCAGCTATGGCGGAACATATGTAACTGATAAGCCTACAAGGATTGCTACAATTCCTGTTGGTTATGGAGACGGATATCCAAGAAGTCTTTCCAATAAGGGCTATGTACTGATTCACGGTAAGAAGGCTCCTATACTTGGCCGTGTATGCATGGATCAGTTTATGGTGGATGTCAGTGATATACCACAGGCTTTAGAAAACGACGAAGTTACGATCATAGGATGGAGTGGTGAAAGGCATATATCAATTGAAGAACTGGGAGATTTAAGCGGACGCTTCAATTATGAGCTGGCCTGTGATCTTAATCCGAGAATTCCTAGATTGTACATAAAGGGATAGGGGTTTATGCTTTTTATAAGTGTACTTGTTACCATATTTATGACTATATTAAAAGCATATGTATGGCTGCTTAAACAGATGTTTAGGCTTATTTGGAATGTTTATAAATTGTTTTTGTGTTTATTCCCGGCTGCCGGTATTGTACTGGCAGCTCTTGTTGTATTTGAATGTGCAGGTTATTTTACCGGAAGTGATTATATAGGACAGGTAACAGAGATTGTAGAAGAGTACGTTCACGCAGCATCGCCCATGCCGCTTGGTGACTTTGCTCCTAGTGGTAAAGAAGGCGGAGAAGCTATGCAGGGAGTAAGCGATGTATCAGGATATGCACAAAGTCTTACAGATAATCTTACAAGCGGCCTTTCGGACAATATCGAAAGCGGAGTTGATGATATAACAAAGAAGGTTACCAATACACTTCTTGAGTCTGCAACCTCCTGGTGGGAAGGAATCCTTGAACAGAGTGAGCAGAAAGCTTATTCGATAATAGCCTGGGCTATAACAATCCTTATTGGTATTCCTATTTTCCTTGGACTTCTTCTTATATCGGCAGCAGCAAGCGGTATTGACTTTATCGGAATTGCTATAATCTGCGATCTTGTACTATATATAGCAAGAAGCATCTTTGGAATGACAAGTCCTTTCAAGCAGTTTAGAAAAAGATATTGTTTTCTTTTCCATACAAAGCCTTTCTATGATCCAAGGTATGAAGATTCTTATCAGGACTGGCTAAAACGTCATCATGATGAATTTGAAAATGATACCTTTGGAACTAAAAAAGCTGTGAATAGTGATTATGACCCTGATGAAGATTATGACAGAATGGGGTACAGAAATTACGAAGGAAGGCGAGTTACAAGAAAAGAAGCGGCAAGGATCAACAGGCTTAAAAAGCGCCAGCAAAAATATGACGAATATTATGATGACTACTATGATCGTCTTGAAGATGAAGAAGAGGCTGAGTACGACAGAGTAAGGACTCGTAGAGATCATCGGAATAGTAATTATCAGGATGATTACTATAATGATGACTACTATAATGATGAAGATAATCGTTATGACAGCATAGATGATAGAAATGACCGTTATTATGATGACGGCCGTGAAGACGATTATGAACAAGACAGTTATGACGATGATTATTATGAAGAAAAGAAGAGTAGTAAGAAGAATGTTTCTTATTCATCCTTTGACTTTTTTGCCGGATGTAAGACAAGAGACGGAGTAGTCAAAAAGTATCATTCACTTGCAAAGCTTTATCATCCGGATAATCTTGAAGGAGACTCTGCTGCTATTCTTGAGATCAATCGCCAGTACAAAGAAGCTATGAGAAAATATAAATAGGCAATTAGGAAATACAAATAGGATATTGGGGAATATGAATAGACTATTAGAATATATAGACTTTTTGTATTAAGTTTTAGCGCCCTTACTATTACATGAATTTTGGAAGAAAACGATTAAAAGTTATGCCAGATGGCAAAATCTTGACTAGTATTTGCTGTGATGCTATAGTTTAGATTGACGTTTCATGTGCCAAGGCTCATGAACTGTTATGTACCAAACAATATTTTTTGACTAAAAGGAGATGAATTTATATGGACGATGGCGGACCCTCTGCCTTATATTTTGTGGGAGTGGCATTGCTGCTGATACTCGATGTTATAGTTTACGGTTTTGGGGCAGCACTACATAATCTAAAAGCAGAAGACCTCTTTGGCGAAGCTTTAGAGGAAGGAGAAGAACCATCCGAAGAACAAAATGAAAAGCTGCAAAGCCCTGGGAATATTTTCTTATCAGGCCTTATCAGTAATCCGACTAATTATGTCAATACTGTTCAGTTGCTTGTATTCATAATGAATATAACTATCGGGCGTTTCTATGTTGAGCATTTTGGAAATATAGCAGGAAGCGTGCTTTTTCCGTTCAATGAAACTGCGGCATCGGTTTTAGGACAGATAATTGTTGCTTTTCTTCTTTTATATGTATTTTTGTCAATTGGCGTACTTCTTCCCAAGAAGCTTGCCAGAAGACATCCCAAGGGCTGGGCTAAGATTCTTTGGCCTTTTATCAAAATCCTTATGACTGTATTAAAGCCTTTTACAAAGCTTATAGAGGCTACAGTGCGTGGAATCATGTATCTGGGCGGTATTAGGGATTTTGACGATGATACTGATGTTACTGAAGAAGAAATAAGATCGATGGTTTCTGAAGGTCAGGAGCAGGGTGTGCTTCAGGATTCAGAAGCTAACATGATCACTAATATCTTCGAATTTTCAGACAAGGAAGTTCGTGATATTATGACTCATCGTAATGATATATGTGGAATTGATGGAACGATGAGCCTTGAAGATGCTATTTCGTTCATGCTTCAGGGTAATAATTCCAGATTTCCTGTTTTCCTTGATAATATCGATCATATAATTGGTATAGTTCATATAAGAGATGCGGTTCAGAAAGATTCTGAACCAGGCAATGAGAAGAAAGAGATCAGGCAGATACGTGGACTTATGCGTCAACCTATGTATGTACCTGAGACAAGAAATATCGAATCACTGTTCCACAGCATGCAGTCCACCAAGACTCAGATGGCAATAGTCATAGATGAATATGGTCAGACTGTTGGACTTGTTTCAATGGAAGATATTCTTGAAGAGATCGTCGGTAATATCATGGATGAGTATGACGAGGATGAGAGCTTTATTACACCATCCGGAAAGCCTGGTGAATTTGTAGCTCTTGGAAAGACTCCTATAGAGACTGTAGAAAAGCGCTTTGGAATTGATCTTCATGAGGATGAGTTTGAAACTCTGAATGGTCTTCTTATTTCAAAAATGGACAGAATACCTGAAGAAGACGAGAAGTATGATACAACAATCGATGGATATAACTTCAGTATCTTATCTGTTCAGAATCATATGATCACCAGCGTGGCGGTCAAAAAGATAATTGTTTAAAACGCGGAGCTGATTGCTTCGTAATATTATATTTTTTACGGAAGGAAAGGTTTTAAAGATGTCAGGACATTCAAAATTTGCAAACATCAAGCATAAGAAGGAGAAGAACGACGCTGCTAAGGGTAAGATCTTCACAGTTATCGGACGTGAGATCGCAGTTGCTGTTAAGGAAGGCGGCCCTGATCCGGCTAATAACTTCAAGCTTGCTACTGTAATCGCAAAAGCTAAGGCCAATAACGTACCTAATGATACTATCGAAAGAGGTATCAAGAAGGCATCAGGTGATAACGGAGCAGTTGATTACAAATCAATTACTTACGAAGGATATGGTCCTGGCGGAACAGCTATAATCGTTGAAACTCTTACAGATAATACTAACCGTACAGCTGCTAATGTTAAGAGCGCATTCACAAAGGGAAAAGGTTCAATGGGAACTCCCGGATGTGTATCATTCATGTTTGATGAAAAGGGTCAGATCATCATTGATAAAGAAGAATGTGCTATGTCAGCAGATGATCTTATGATGGCAGCTCTTGATGCAGGTGCTGATGACTTCAAGGAAGAAGAGGATTCATACGAAATCCTTACTGCTCCTGAAGCATTCCAGGGAGTTGTAGAAGCTCTTACTAATGCTAAGATCGAGACAGTTTCTGCAGAAGTAACAAGAATTCCTCAGAATTATGTTCAGGTAACAGACGAAGAGAATGTTAAGTGTCTTAGAAGAATTCTTGATATGCTTGATGATGATGATGATGTACAGAATGTATATCACAACTGGGATGAGCCAGACGAGGACTAATATTACTTAAAGCTTAGGGACTTAAATTTATAAAAATGGGGGATCGGAAATGATACTGAAGAAGGATGCACCTTCGTATGTTATCTGGGCATTATTTGCTGCATTTAATGTATTACTGATTGCTGTATTTGGGTTATATTCCGGTCTCTTTCCAACTTCGGATACAACTGAAACGATGCTTTTCACCGGACTGTTTACAGTTCTGGTTGGAGGCACGTGTCTTGTTGTATCCTTTTTAATTGACAGACTTTCTGTTTATTTTATGCAGAGTAAGGAGATTGATTCTGATCTTCTTTACAGGATTATATTTGTACTTATATTGATAGGAGGAATATGTCTTAGAGGATATATTCTCTATAAAGATGGATTTTATATAAAATCCGGTAATCTTTTATTTCAGACTGCTTCTGTTACAAATGGTGGAGTGATCAAAGCTGAAGCACTCTGGAAGCTCTTTTATCTGGTTCTGATGAGGGTGGTACTGTATTTTACAGGAGATATTGAAGTAGCTGCTCTTGTATACCAGATGGTTATCAGAATTTTATTCTTTGTTCTTATAGGAATTGCAGTAAAGATAATGACAGGGCGTATTTCGTCTTTGATAGTCCTTTCGTTTCTTATGTTCCTTCCGCCTTTTATAACAGTTCATATTTTGGATGCAACTTCATTTTTTGAACTGTTTGTGGCTCTTGAATTTATATTCCTTGCTTTATATTTTAGAAGCATGACAAGACCGGGCAAAAAGTCTGTAGTCAGATTTTTCCTTTATTTCCTTCTTGGAATCTGTCTTGGAGCTTTATTATATATGGATGCTGGGACTATCCTTTTATGGGGCCCTATGATATTGCTGCTTTTTGATATTAAAAAGATCAAGAAAGTGCTTCTTAGCTTTTTGTGTATAATAATTGGCGCTGTCTCAGGGTTCGTAATGACACTTATCTGCTGGGATGGCTACAAAGTTATTTGTCCTGCTTTTGACAGGTGGTATTCAAAATATTTTACCGAAGTTCTTTCGATTGAGAGCTTTGAAGTTATCGGAGAATCAAGCTCATCTGTTTATGCGGCTTTATATCTGATTCTTGCGATCATAATGCTTAGTGCAGTATTTGCATTTCTTTTCCATAAAAATACTACGCGCCTTACGCCTGTTATGTTGGCGGCTCTTCTTGTATGTCTGCTTGCTCCTATTATGGGAGAAACAAATATAAATACACTCAGAATGATGACACTTATGTGTATTATAGTGATCGGAGGAGGAATTGCCTGTATGCTGACTTCTTATGATACTTCTGATTTTGATCTCCTTCTTGGTGATATAGAGGATAAGGCTCTTGAATTTGATGAGGCTGAAGATACTGCAGAATCTGGAGCTGAATCAGTAGAAACAGAATCCGAAGCTGAAGCAGGCGAAGCAGAAGCCGAAGCTGAAGCAGGCGAAGCAGAATCTGGAGCTCAATCAGATGAAGATGAGTCTGAGACTGGTGAAACTGAACCTAAAGAAGAATCCGATAATGGCGAAGTAGAATCCGAAGCACAATCAGGTGAAAATAAATCTGAAGAGAACAAAGAGATCTCTGAAGAAAACATAGGGGTATCTGATGAAATCAGAGAGATTACTGGCGAATCAGAAGAATCTCTTGACGATGAAGCAAATGCTACCAAAGCAAAAACAGATACATTAGAAGCGCTCATTGAAAATGATAATGCTGAAAACTTTGAAGAAGCTATTGGAAATGATAATGCTGAAAACTTTGAAGAAGCTATTGAAAACGATAAGTTTGAAGATTTCAAAGAAATCAGTGAAGACAATAACGATATAGATTTTAAAGAAAACAGCAAAGACAGTAACGATATAGATTTTGAAGTAAATAGCAAAGATAGTAAAGATATAGAGTTTGAAGAAAACAGCAAAGACAGTGACGATATAGATTTTAAAGAAAACAGCAAAGACAGTAACGATATAGATTTTAAAGAAAACAGTAAAGTTAATGAAAATATAGATAAAAACAGAGATGAAAAATCAGGTGCAGGAGATATTTTATCAAAGACACTTGAAAATAATTCTGATGTATTAGACAATACAACAGAAACTGAAAATATAATAAGGTACGTTCCTGAAGGAATGGTAGTTCCTATGGATACAGAAGTTGATGAGACTCCAAGACTTGGCAGGAAGGATATTCTTGAGAGACGCCGCAATATCTCTAAGATGCGAAATCCTTACGGCAAACTTAAGGTTGGACGTAAAGTTATTACAGACAGAGAATTTGATATAGAAGTTACAGATGGAGATGATTTCGATCTGTTCTGATATACTGAGCGGTATGCGCTGCGAGCACCACAGACCGTTAGATATATATACTCGCGATATTAGATAATGAAGGGAAATAAAAGTATTTATGACAGTTAATGAATTAACAGCTTACGAAGTTTTAGAGCACAGAAGAATAGAAGATCTGGGAACAGACAGCTATATTTTAAAACACAAAAAGACAGGAGCTCGTGTAGTTCTTCTTCCCAACGAGGATGATAACAAGGTATTTTATATAGGTTTTCGTACACCACCTACAGATTCTACAGGTGTAGCTCATATCATTGAACATACAGTTTTATGCGGATCTAAAGATTTTCCTGTTAAGGATCCTTTTATAGAACTTGCCAAGGGCTCTCTTAATACATTTCTTAATGCTATGACATATCCTGATAAGACAGTTTATCCTGTTGCGAGCTGCAACGATGCTGATTTTCAGAATCTGATGCATGTTTATCTTGATGCAGTTTTTTATCCTAATATTTATAAGACTGATAAGATCTTCAAGCAGGAAGGTTGGCACTATGAGATGGAGAATAAGGATGATGATCTCAAGGTCAACGGTGTTGTTTATAACGAAATGAAGGGTGCATATTCTTCACCTGATGATATTCTTGATAAGGGCATCATGAATTCTCTTTATCCTGACAATACTTATAATATAGAGTCAGGCGGAGATCCTGATTTTATTCCGACTTTAACTTATGATCAGTATCTTGATTTCCATAGAAGATATTATCATCCTTCAAACAGCTACATCTATCTTTACGGCAATATGGATATGGTCGAGAAACTCAGCTATATAGATGAGCAGTATCTGTCTCATTTTGATTATCTTGAGATTGATTCAAGCATAAAGCCGCAAAAGCCATTTGAGGCAACATCTGTAGTTCATAAGGATTATTCTATTCTTAAGACAGATGATATTAAGGATAATACTTATCTGACAATGAACTGGTCTGTTGGTAATAGTCTTGACAGAAAATTATATATTGCATTTGACGTACTTGATTACTGCCTTGTTTCAGCCCCGGGAGCAGTTCTTAAGAAGGCTCTTATTGACAAGGGCATTGGTAAAGATGTTTACAGCGAGTATGAAAATGGTGTTCTTCAGCCATTTTTCTCAGTAATTGCCAAGAATGCCAATGGCGATCAGGCCGAGCTTTTCAAGAATACTATCATGGAATGTCTTGAAAATACTGTAAAAGAAGGCCTTGATAAGAAGGCTCTTGAAGCGGCTATTAATGTAGATGAATTCAAGTACAGAGAGGCAGATTTTGGAAGATTCCCCAAGGGACTTTTATATGGTCTTCAGGTTCTTGACAGCTGGCTCTATGATGATATGAAGCCATTTATTCATATT
The DNA here is from genome assembly GCF_024699075.1 of Butyrivibrio sp. The sequence continues at coordinate 4,886 of NZ_JAILQF010000452.1, read as the reverse complement.
GAAGCAGGTGATACTTATAAAGAGCTTAGAAAAGAGATCGAAGGCAATTATTTTGAAGAGCTTATACAGAAGTATCTTATAGACAATACACATTCAAGCATGTTCATTATGGATCCTGTTAAGGGTCTTAATGAGGAAAAAGAAGCTTCTAAAGTTGCTGAACTTCAGAAGTACAAGGAAAGTCTTTCAAGTGAAGAGATAGACAGGATTGTAAGAGAGACTATTGAGCTTAAGGAATACCAGGAAGCTCCGGATAGTGAGGAAGATCTTAAGAAGATCCCTATGCTCACAAGAAAGGACCTTAGAAGAAGCGTAGAACCTTTTATCTATGAGGAAAAGAAGGCTGGAGATAATGTACTTCTATTCCATGATATTTTTACAAATGGTATAGATTATCTTAACTTTGTATTTCGTATGGAAGAGGTTCCTTATGAGCTCTTCAAGTATTCGGGAATCCTTAAGAGTGTGTTAGGACTTGTAGATACAAAGAATTATTCTTATGGCGATCTTTATAATGAGATCAACATGAAGACTGGCGGAATAACAGCAAGTGTAGGTTCATACACAGACAGACGTGATCTTACTAAGTTTGCTACCACATTTGAAATTGCAGTTAAGGTTCTTCCATCAAACATTGATCACGCTTTTGATCTGGTAAAAGAGATCATAAAGACATCTAAAATTGATGATTACAAGCGTATGAAAGAAATTCTTGATGAGAAGAAATCTCATATGGAGGTTGATCTTCAGACTGCAGGACACCGTGCAGCTGCACTTCATGCTACATCAGGATTTTCAAAGGCAGGCAGCGTTTCTGAAAATCTGTCAGGAATTACCGGTTATCGTCTTGTTCAAAAGTATGCAGAGGCCTATGATGAGAAGGCTCATAAGGAACTGGTAGAAAAACTTACAGAGCTTATGAAAGTTCTTTTCCGTAAAGAGAATTTACTTGTGAGCTTTACAACAGATAAGAAGAATTACGATGGAATAGAAGAAAAGGTTGTTATGTTTGCAGATTCTCTTTATACAGAGGATTGCCAGAAGGGATGCCTTGAATTTATTCCTGAAAAGAAAAAGGAAGCGTTCATGACTCCGGGACAGGTTCAGTATACTGCACTTGCCGGTAACTTTAGAAAGAACGGTCTTGAGTACACTGGTGCCCTTCGCGTTCTGCAGGTAATGATGGGATATGATTTCCTTTGGAATAATATTCGTGTTAAGGGCGGAGCTTACGGCGTTATGGGCGGAGCAGCTCCTAATGGAGATTCATATTTTGTAACGTATCGTGACCCTCATCTTAAGAGAAGTCTTGATGTATTCCATCAGGTTGCAGATTTTGTCAGAAATTATGAGGCTGATGAGCGTACACTTACAGGATTTGTAATAGGAGCAATTGGTGAGATGGATACACCTAAGACTCCTAGTGCAAAGGGTTCCTATGGACTTATGGCATATATGTGTCATGCAAATCTTGATAAGATGCAGATGCATCGTGATCAGATGCTTGATGTAACTGTAGAAGATATAAGAAAACTTGCAGATTATGTAGAAGCGTTTGAGTCAGATGATTGTATCTGTGTAGTAGGAACAGGCGAAAAGATCAATCAGCACAAGGATCTTTTTGATAATATAGAAGAACTTTAATAAGGCTCTTCAAAGAGGATTTATATGGATAGTAATAGTTTTAAAACAGGTTTTATAGCACTTGTGGGAAGACCAAATGTAGGTAAATCCACACTTATGAATAATATGATAGGTCAGAAGATAGCGATCACTTCTAATAAGCCTCAGACTACAAGAGGCCGTATCCAGACTGTATATACAGATGACCGCTGTCAGATGATCTTCGTGGATACACCCGGAATACATGAGACCAAGAATAAGCTTGGATCATATATGCTTCATATTGCGCAGAAGACACTTGAAGATGCAGATATGATCTTATGGCTTGTTGAACCCACTGACTTTATAGGACAGGGTGAAAAGTATATCGTTAAGCAGCTTAGGCGCTGCAAGCAGCCGGTAGTCCTTGTTATCAACAAGATTGATACAGTTAAAAAGGACCAGCTTCCTAAATTCATTGATACTTACAAAAGAGAAATGGATTTTGCTGAGATAGTGCCTGTTTCTGCAAGAAAAAAGGAGAATATCGATACTTTAAAGGATGTTATATGCAAATATCTTCCTTATGGTCCGGCTCTTTATGATGAAGATACTGTAACAGAGGAACCTGAAAGGGATATAGCTGCTGAGATCATAAGAGAGAAGGCTCTCAGACTTCTCCAGGACGAGGTACCGCACGGAATCGCTGTTACAATTGAGAGAATGAGAGAAAGAGAAGGCTATTTATCTGATGATGGTAAGCCTCTTCTTGATATCGATGCAACCATTATATGTGAAAGAGATTCTCATAAAGGTATTGTTATAGGTAAAGGCGGCGCCATGCTCAAAAAGATAGGAAGCCAGGCCAGAGTTGACATTGAAGATATGACTGAGTGCAAGGTTAATTTGAAACTATGGGTTAAGGTTCGCAAGAACTGGAGAGATGACAGTTCTCAGATGAAGCATTTTGGCTATGATGAAAGAGACATTTGACTCTGATAACAGACTGATCGTAAACGGAATGATCTTAAAGCACAGACCTGTCGGCGAATATGATTTTGCAGTGACGATCCTGACCATGGAACGAGGCAAGATAAGTGCTTTTGCAAGAGGGGCAAGAAAACCCGGAGGCAAGCTTTCGGGCAATGTTGAACCTTTTTGCTATGGGTCTTTTGTCCTGTATGAGGGAAGAAGTTCTTACAATATTATAGAAACAGATATAGTCAACTATTTTGAACCTTTCCGCCGGGATCTGGAGGCTACCTGTTATGGGACGTTTCTTCTGGAACTGGCGGATTATTATGCAACAGAAAATAGTGATGATAGGGAACTTTTAAAACTTTTATATCTGTCTCTTACAGCATTTACAAAGGATGTTTTTGACAAAAGACTTGTAAGATGTGTCTTTGAGCTAAGAGCCCTTGTAATTGACGGACAGTATCCCGGAATTCCTTATGGAAGAGATTATCTGGATGCAACTAAAATGGCCCTTGAGCATATAGGTAGTGCTGATCTTAAAAATCTTTTTACATTCAAATTAAGTGATGAAGCCTTAGAAGAGCTGATAGATATAACTCAGATGTACCGTGACAGATTTGTTGACAGGCAGCTAAAGAGCCTTGATATGCTGGATGTAGTTGAAAACAAAGGCATATAAGAATATGACATTCATAGAGGTATTAGAAGTTGAAAAATGAAGGTACCTCTATTATAATCATGTAATGTGCGCATTATTAGAATTTGAATTTTGTGATTTTGTGAAGCAGCAGCCAATAGAACCTTCGATGAAATAGAATTTGGATGGTTCTGTTACTGTAGTTTGAATCTATGATTTAATATTTTATAACAGCAAATATGTTTAACTCAGAAGAAAAGACGGCAGGTATAAGACGATGATAAAAGATTATAAAATTAATATGCGTAAATTTGTCTGCGTACTGATGCTGGCCAGTCTTGCGATAACAGGATGTGGCAAGAGCAGTGATATTACAGAATCTGAAATAACAGCTGTTTATGTGGGCAAAGATGGTAATGTAATAAATACTATAGTAGAAGATTTCTCGGCTTCTTATTATGATGTTAATGAGATGAAGACGGAGATTGAAGAAGAAGTCAGTTCTTATAATTCTGCTAAAGGACAGGATCTTATAACGCTTCAGGATGCTGTAATGGAAGATACCAATGTCCGTGTTACCATGACATATAAAAATGCCGCGACCTATTCAGATTTCAACAGTGTTATATTCTTTTATGGAACATATGAAGATATGACTGCTTCAGGTTATAGCCTTCCTTCAACTTTGACCAACTCAAAGGGTGAAAAGATAGATATTTCGGCTATCTCTAATGACCAGAAGGTTATAGTAATGGAAGAGAAGATAGGATTTTTTGCACAAAGTAAGATTGCATATGCTTCAGCTGGAGCTGTTTGGAATGGAAATACAAATGTAGATTTATCTGCAATACAGGACGATTTGTGTTATATTGTACTGAAAGCAGATTAACGAATAAAGATACAGGAGATAAAGGAAATGAAAGCAGAAGAGAAGACAATGGACAAAGTTATTGCACTGGCTAAGGGCAGAGGATTTATTTTCCCCGGTTCTGAAATTTATGGAGGTCTTGCAAATACTTGGGATTACGGTCCGCTTGGCGTTGAATTCAAAAATAATGTCAAGAAGGCATGGTGGAAGAGATTCGTACAGGAGAACAAGTACAATGTAGGTGTTGATTGTGCTATTCTTATGAACCCTCAGACTTGGGTTGCATCAGGACATCTTGCCGGCTTCTCTGATCCTTTGATGGATTGTAAGGAATGTCATGAGCGTTTCAGAGCAGATAAGATCATTGAGGATTTTGCTGCAGATAATAATATTACTCTTGAGTCATCAGTTGACGGTTGGAGCCAGCAGCAGATGATGGATTTTATTAATGACAACAATATTCCTTGTCCTACATGTGGTAAGCATAACTTTACTGATATCCGTCAGTTCAACCTTATGTTCAAGACTTTCCAGGGCGTAACAGAAGATGCTAAGAATACAGTATATCTTCGTCCTGAGACAGCACAGGGTATATTTGTAAACTTCAAGAATGTACAGCGTACAACACGTAAGAAGCTTCCTTTTGGTATCGGTCAGATTGGTAAGAGCTTCCGTAACGAGATCACACCTGGTAACTTCACATTCAGAACACGTGAGTTCGAGCAGATGGAGCTTGAGTTCTTCTGCGAGCCTGGTACAGACCTTGAGTGGTATGAGTACTGGAAGAACTTCTGTAGAGAT
>NZ_JAILQF010000431.1 GCF_024699075.1 Butyrivibrio sp. | reverse complement strand
TTACAAGTACAAAGATAAGTCCAAATACAGCACTCTTTTTACGTCTGAATCTTGCTACAACTTCTTTCCAGAAATTCTGGGATGCAAAGTTTGTATCCACAAAATCATCTGCTGTTTTTCCCTTTAATTTGAAATCCGCTGCAACAGGGACATACTGTTCTTTTTTAACCGCTACTAAATTCTCTGATTCGTAGGGTTCCTTTTTAAATGCTGAAGATGTTGCCATATCAGTCGCCCTCCTTTGCCACACGGATTCTTGGATCAATGATGCCGTAGAGAATATCTACAACGAGCATGATTCCAATGTACATAGCTGAATATATAAAGCTAAGGGCTATAACAACGTTATAGTCATTAGACTGGATTGCGTTTACAAGAAGTGATCCAACTCCAGGTATGGAAAAGATCTTTTCTACAACAAGTGAACCTGTCATAAGATCAACAACAAGTGGTGCTAATACAGTAATAATAGGAATAAGGGCATTTCGCAGTGCATGGCTGAATACCAGCTTATTGCCTGAAAGGCCCTTGGATTCAGCAAGAAGCATATAGTCTGAGCCAAGTACTTCGATCATCTCTGCTCTTGTAAATCTGGCTATGGAAGCCATGGTAAACATTGAAAGTGATATGGAAGGAAGTACGCTTGAGCCTACAACATCTTTTGCTGAAAAGAGCATTGGAAACCATCCAAGCTTAAATCCAAACTGATATGAAAGCGCCAAAGCAAATACATATGAAGGAACTGATACACCGATTACTGAAATAATGGTTGCAAGAGTATCCCATACTGTATCTCTTTTGAATGCAGCTAAAAGTCCAAGTAAAAGACCTACTACTGCACCAATCATAACCGCAGCAAATCCAACTCCAATAGATATTGGAAGTCTTGATGCGATAAGCTGCGTAATAGGTGTATTCTTGGAAATCTTATAACTTACTCCAAGATCACCCTTAAACATATTGATAACATAATGAAAGAACTGGATAACGATTGGCTTATCCAGACCATATTTTGCATATAGTGCAGCCTTTTGTGATTCGTTGAGCTTCTCATCGTTAAATGGAGAGCCCGGCATCAGCTGCATCAGTATGAATAGAATAAGTGTAATGGCCAGCAATGTGAATATTGCTGTTACTACTCGCTTTAAAACATATTTTTTCATGGTTGTCCTCTTGTAACGAGAGAATATTACAGGTTTTACCCTGTCCCCCAATTTAAAAGGCGCGAGGAAAAGTAATCAATTACTACTCTTCCTCGCGCAGCAATTTTGTTATAATCCGGATAATTTAGTTTTTAGTTGCGTTCTTATAAACTCTGTTAAGAGCTACAGGGTGGAACTCAATTCCTGAAACACTTGTAGAAATAAGTTCTGCATTGCACTGTGTATAAAGAGGGAAAATAACTGCCTCGTCCATTACGATCTTCTCAGCATCGTAAAGAGCTGCCCAGCGAGCCTCAGCATCCATAGCTGTCTCACCTGTTGTGCACTCAGCGATGATCGCATCGTATTCAGAATTGCTCCATAAACCGTAGTTGTTAGAGTTATTAGTAACCCACATTCCAAGGTATGTCATAGGATCTGCATAGTCAGGACCCCAACGTGTAAGACCAAGTTCGTAGTCGCCGTCCTGCATACGCTGTACTCTTTCCTTCTTAGGCATCTGCTGAAGTTCAACAGTAAGACCAGGAAGAGTTGTTTCAAGCTGCTCTTTTACTACCTGTGCTACCTTGATAGGAGCATCATCTGCATCGTGGATCATTGTGATTGTGATCTCTGATACGCCAAGTTCTTCAAGACCCTTGTTCCAGTACTCAAGTGCTGCGTCAGCATCAAATCTGCAGACATCTGAGAACTTCTCCTGATCAGCTGAGAAGTCTGATCCGTCAGGACCTGCTGCGAAATCCATAGGAACTGCTGTATAAGTTGGAGCTGAACCATCTTTAAGAACATCTGTTGTAATAGCTTCACGGTTAAGTGCCATTGTGAATGCATAACGGATATTTACATTATCAAGCTCTTTAACTTGGCTGATGTTAGGGCTGATATACCAAAGGTATCCTGCTCCGATAGCTTCGAATGCCGGATCATCCTTAACCTGGTCAACCTGCTCACCGTTTACAAGTGTTGTATCAAGGTCACCGCTCTGATAGCTCATAAGAGCCTGCTGTGAATCCTGAATAACCTGATAGTTAAGGCCGGCAAGTTTAACTGTGTCTGCTCCGTAGTAGTCAGGGTTCTTGGAAAGGTGGATAGTTGTTGCTGCAGGCTGGTAGTCATCAAGAATAAATGCACCATTTGAGAGTGTTGTCTCAGGGCTTGTAGCAAAAGTATCTGCACAGCTTTCAAAGAAAGCCTGATTTACAGGATAGAATGTTGGGAAATACATAAGGCTAAGGAAATAACTTACAGGAACGTTAAGTTTAACTTCAAGAGTCTTGTCATCTACAGCTGTTACGCCAAGTTCTGACTTATCCTTAGTTCCGTCAATGATCTCCTGTGCATTAACGATCTGTCCGATATCGCTAAGCATATAAGAATATTCAGAAGCAATCTCAGGATCAACGGCTCTCTGCCAAGCAAATACGAAATCTGCTGCAGTTACAGCCTCTCCATTGCTCCAGTTTGCATCTTCACGAAGATGGAATGTATATATAAGACCATCATCAGATACATCTACACTTTCAGCTACTGCGTAAACTGCCTGTCCATCTGCATCCATCTGCATAAGACCATCTGTATAGTCTGCAATAACCTCAAAAGAAGTACCATCTGTTGCCTGCTGTGGATCAAGTGATTCTACAGGTGTCTCCAGCATGATATTAAGATCTGATGAGCTGTTTCCAGCTCCTGTTGCTCCACCGGCCTGAGCTGTGTCTGAACTGCCTGCGCCAGTATTGTCTGATTCTGTTACTCCATTTACTGCAGAGCTTCCGCATCCGATCATGCTAAGAGCAAGTGTAGACGCAAGAACGACTGACAATAACTTTTTCTTCATAATGTTTCCTCCCTAAATACTTAAATACATGTATACAATTGATGATTATTAATCATACTAAGCGCATAAACATACATATGTCAACAAAAACTTTATCACTTTAAACAATTTATGCTTCAACGCGCCTATCGGATAAAGCGCAAAGCCGCAAAAAACGGGATAAATGCGAAGTTCACAGCATTTATCCCGTCGATAAATTTTTTCATTTTTTTATTTTCTTAAAAAAATCAGCTTAAGTTTGATCAACCGTTCAAAAGTTCACTTCATATTTATACGAACGATACCATCAGATCTCATCCACTACCTGGAAAGTTACAAACTTAAGATAGTATGATGTGTCATTAGCCCAGAGGATCGGATGATCAGGTCCCTGCTGACGGAACTCGATCTGACGAAGGCGCTTGTGAGCATCCTTGGCAGCTTCCTTGATGGTCTTAAGAAAGAGGTCTTCATCCATAAAGTGTGAGCAGGAGCAGGTTGCAAGATATCCGCCATTCTTTACAAGGCGCATACCTCTAATATTGATCTCGCGATATCCTGTTACTGCCTTCTTGATAGAAGCACGTGACTTGGTAAATGCAGGTGGATCAAGGATAACTACGTCATACTGCTCTCCTGCTGCCTCAAGTGAAGGAAGAAGCTCAAAGATATCTGCGCATTTATATCCTACAACGTTTGCATCAGCCTTCTCATCAGGGAGACTATCGCCCTCAAACTTCCTTGCAGTAAATCCGTTAAGGCCAGCATTCTCCATAGCCTGGTCAATAGCAAGTTCAGATGCATCTACAGACAGAACGGATCTAGCTCCCGCTGCCATTGCATTAAGTCCAAATGAACCTGTATGTGTGAAACAGTCAAGGACCTTAGCGCCTTTACACATAGGTCTTATAGACATACGATTGAGCTTCTGATCAAGGAAGAATCCTGTCTTCTGACCATCCTTAACATCAACTATATATTTGATATCATTTTCAATGATCTGAACATTAGTATCAAACTCAGCTCCAATATAGCCTTTAGTTCTTTCAAGACCTTCAAGCTCGCGAACCTTGGCATCGCTTCTTTCGTACACGCCGCGAACAGTTATACCATCTTTTAAAAGTACTTCTTTACATATATCTATAATAAGCTCTTTCATCTTGTCAGTACCAAGAGCCAGAGACTCGATAACAAGTACATCTCCGAATTTATCTATTGTAATTCCCGGAAGAAAA
>NZ_JAILQF010000406.1 GCF_024699075.1 Butyrivibrio sp. | reverse complement strand
TGCTATAAATTTTTCAAGTCGACCGCTTCTAAAAGGAGCCTCAGCATCGTGAAGCTCCTTAAAACCCATTTCAATTCAGTAGTATCACCATCCGCACAGTTTTCATTTTTTATATCTACTTGGTGCGGTTTTCTTTATGCCTTTTTTTATAGAGCTGTACACTTACAGACTTCATGTAATCGCCGTCTTTGATCTCATAGATCTGCAGGGTCTTAAGGCTTTCTTCGTATTCGAAAGCTCTTTTGCCAAAAGAAAAAGCTACAGCCCTTTATAAGGCTGTAGCTTATCGCTTTAACTATATTAGTCGAGATTGCTATAGAAAGAATCAATGTTCTCTTCAGGAAGTGCTACAGGGTCAGAACCGTAATCCTGGTAGGCTGTGATACTAAGCTCATTGGCAGCAACATAGTTGGCTATGATCTGGGCTCTAAGCTCTTCTCTTATAGTCTCACTTTCGCCGTCTGAGATGAATGTATCATAGAGATCGCCAAATATCTTCTTGGCACTGTCTTCAAAGTCTGAACCATCTTCAACGAGGTCCATGGATATTACTTCGTAGCCTTCGTCAGTGCTCTTAATATGTATGCAGCCAGGATATGATCCTCCTGAGGTGCACTCAAGGATATCGCCGTTTAAATTGTAATTGAATATCCAGAAGTTACCATAAACCTTGATATCAGAATTGTCTGATTCATCCTCGGATATGATCACAGGGCATGGAATACATACATCGTAGTCACTATAATTCTTGCCAAGTTCCTGGATCATATAGTCGTATAATACGGTATAGAACAGTTCCGGTCCCGGATATTCATAAGCCGGGAGCTCGGCACTTGTCTGTCCTTCGCCTATAGGATGAAATTCTATGACTTCTACATTATCAAGTTCTGCAAAGAGGTCATTGAATCTGCTCTCAGCAGTCTCTGCATCATAGTCCTCAAACTGGCTGTTGCAGGTCTTATAATAATATGTTTCGCCGCCTTCAGCATCATAGCTTACATATGCTTCTTCAAGCTCTACCATGGCTTCGTTATCTATGACGTACTTGCTCATAAAGTGATTGCCGCCTACATACAGGTTGCCATCTGCAACTTCCAAAGGATAAGCTGTTCCTCCTGAAGATACAGTTGCAAGATATTCAGGGACTCCGTCTTTATATATGAAAATATCTGCATCTATGGCTGCGTATTGTCCCTCTTCCCACTCATAGGTTCCGCTTGATACAAGGAGTACGTCTGCATCTCCTATAGTGGCATTAGCATATCCCATGCCATCTTCAAGCTTATCAACTATCTGTGTGAAAGTATCACAGCCTGTTATATCTACGGATGCTTCCTGTGCCGGAGTTTCATATACATCAGATACATTGAATGATGCAGGGTCATAAGAGCCTGATGAATCCTGAGAAGATTCTGCTGCGGATGTTTCTTCAGTTGCGCCGCTATCTTCTGCGGTGCTATCTTCTGCAGTTTCTTTAGAAACAGTTTCATTGGAGGCTGCCCCTGTATCCTCCTGGTTACCAGATCCGGAGCATCCCATAAGGACAAGAGATGTTGTAAGACATGTTGCAATAATACTATAAGCTTTCTTCTTCATATACTCATTCCATCCTTTTGATTTTTTTGGTAATTACAATTAAATAGGGAGCTCTTGCTCCCCTTGTTTACTATTATAGCATTATTTATCAGATTTGGAATGGTATTATGTTATGAATGTTACATTATTTCGTTTTTGACATGGAGTTTGGTTATGGGTATTACATTATTATTGGGGGGGCATTAGATCATTTTAAAATTAAAAAAGCAGCTAACGCTCCGCGTTAGCTACTTGAGAGAGTTTTGGAAATATTCAAGGTGATTTCCGAGGGATATAATACCTTATATTCTTATATTTTGCAAGTACTTTTTTATAATGTGCTTAAATGCTTAAATGCTATAAGATTGTCTTTTCACAAAGCTGATCAGTTTTTCTTTTGGAATAGCAATTCTAGCTGCTGCAGCATCTTCTGATTCAATGTACTGCTCATCAGCCCTTGTGACTGTGTCGGGATATATCTTTAAAAA
>NZ_JAILQF010000316.1 GCF_024699075.1 Butyrivibrio sp. | reverse complement strand
GAAAAAGAGTTTAATGAATGTTTATCCAATCCTGATCTGGAAAATATATTCGAGACACATGGATGGAAATATGTAAAAGATTTTTATTCTGACATGCCAGAAGTTTCAGATGGCGAAGAATACTACTATTTGTTTAAGCTTGATGATGAAAAGAGTAACAATACTGCATTTGCAAATACATTTCTTGGAATACAGTGTTTACGAAACGAAGATAAAGCTATACGCTTGCAATGCAAAGTTATCCGTTCAGATGATGATCAAAATCATTTCTGGCTACTTAGAAAAAAGAAATGAGGTTATAAATGGACAATCCGAAATTAGCTTTAGTCTCTCCATCTAAAGATATGGAAGAACAAATTCTTCAGTATAAAAAAGAGCACTTTGACTATGGCGATATGCAGGTCCACGGTACAGGTGGACTTGCATACTATGATAATTTTGACGAATGGCTAGCTCATATAAACACAATTAAAGATATGAATCCCGAGACCGGAGTACGAACAAGTACCTTCTTTTCCAAACGCATCTCAGATGGAAAGCTTATTGGATGCATCAAGATTCATCACTCTTTATCGGATGACATAAAAAGTGGCGGACATATTGCTTATGGCATAAGACCGTCTGAGCGCAAAAAGGGTTATGGGAAAGCCCAGCTAGAACTATGCCTGGAATTCGCCAGACAGATTCCTCTCCATCAAGTAATCATAGCTTGTGATAAAGGCAATATAGCTTCAGCAAGCACTGCCATATGCTACGGCGGAATATTGACTGATGAGTTTGAAGAAGATGGTGTGATAAAGCAACACTACACAATTGAACTTACATAAAATGTGTGTTATGGTCTGTCAAGTGGCAGGCCATTTTTTAATTGCCAGATTGAAAAAGATGAAAAAAATTTGTAGAATCCACCAAACCTTGCGGCAAATTCTGCGACTAATAAGAGAAGCTTCAAAAAAGGGGTACCCAATGGACAAAAATAACATAACAGAATATGCCGACGAACTCATGAAAGTTGCCGTGAGTAAATGTGACAATCTTGAAGATGCCAAAGATCTTGTGCAGGAAACTTTGCTGACCGCGCTTACATCTATAAGCAAAGGCAAGGTGATATCAGAACCTAAAAGCTGGCTTATGACGGTATTAAATCACAAATATTACGATATGCTCAGACAAAGGTACAGAAAGCCCACTGTCTGCATAGATGAAATTGGTGAAATACCTGATGAAAGCTCTTCCTCCGATAGTTCTGAAGACGCAGAGAATATTCGGCGCTGCCTTGCTACGCTTGCCGGTATCTACCGTGAAGTCCTAGTCCAACATTATATGAATGGTAAAAGTGTATTAGAGATATCTCAACTGCTCAAAATTCCTGAAGATACAGTTAAGACCAGATTGTTTACAGGCAGAAAGCATATTCAGAAGGAGTTTACAATGGAAACTTATACTAAGCAAAGTTATGAACCTGATGATCTTTTTATTTGTAACGCAGGTCAGATTGGATATGATGACGAACCCTGGTCTCTTGTAGGAGATGACCGTATTAAGATGAATCTGTTGATATTGGCTTATCAAAAGCCAATTACACTAAGTGAATTATCTAAGGCTATCGGCATCCCAACTGCTTATATTGAACCAATAGTAGCTACTCTTGTTGCAGGACAATTGATGAAGAGGGTCTCTGATAAAGTATATACTGATTTTATTATCTACTCAGAGCAAGACCGAATGGATAATTTCAATATCCAGTTGAATTTGGCAAAAGAACTTTGTGATGGAATATGGCATATCGTATCCGAAGGTCTTGATGAACTACGCCAGAACAATTTTTATAAAAAGCAAAGTTTAGATCAAGCACTTAAACTGGAAAGCTTTTTCTTTTTAAGAACCATTACATCAGCTACATTAGACGTTAGAGATGAAGCCTGCGGAGGAAGAGAATCCTCAGAGCATTACCCGGAAAGACCTAATGGAGGAAGATGGTATGCTATGGGTAATCTTTATCCTCACGGTTATGATTATGAAAATTGCCCTTATAGTAAATTTCATATGAGTGGTGAATGCGTTCATACACGGCAAAATCTTCTCGGTGCAAAAGAAATAAGCATGTGTAGTTATGATACAGATTCATCAGTTTTGGGAGCAAATTATCATGACAACAGCGATGATTCCTATCTAAAATTTGTATATTCAATATATTCAGGAAAAACAGATATGCTGGAGATGCTTGATAAAAAGCTTTTGGAAGGCATCAATGAGATTCTGGAATTCAATATCATGTATCGTGATAATGAAGGTCAGTTAAAAATCAATATTCCTGTTATAACCATGTCAGACCGCTGGACTTTGTATTCACTAAGTAATAAATACTCCAAAGAAATAGCTGAAGAATATCGCGATAAAATAGTAGCCCTGGTTAAAAATCCCGTGAAGCTTCCAAATCATCTTAAGTCTGTTCCTAATTGGATTAAATATCTTAATTGTTGTAATCTTTTCCCTTCAGCAATTATATCTGAAGCAAAAGATAGGGGGCTATTTCTAAAAGGATATAATAAACCGGCGCCTGCAGTAATACTCTGCGTCAAAAAATAACTCTCAATTAAATATATAAGCCTGTATAGCTCTACATCTCGTGCACCATAAAAAGCTCTTCTGACTGTACCCACGGGCAAGCCCGTGGGGGTCTGATTGGCAAGTGTAGCTTGTAATCGTACATCATTTTCAGACTTTGGAGTTACAAGTGTAAATCTGTTTAAATCAGGACTTTTATTACCAAGCAGTCCAACGACCACATTAGCGGTAAATTTTTGCTTTTAAGCAAGGAAGTACAGTCAATCTCCCTGATTATTAAGTTGTTAAGCTATTTTAATTCCACTGTTTAATATTTTAAGTTTATTAGCCTTAATCCAAGTGATTAAGGCTTTTTCTCTGTTGTATTGTTCCTCAAATTTTGTATTGCATTTATTTTTATCTATATCACGCGTCATATGATCATAGCAGTATAGCAGAAACGATGAATACCAATCCCTCTGTACTTCAGTACCATCATGTAGTTTAAACAATCTGTCGGACAGCTTCTTTTTTATATAAACATCTGCTGTATGATCATACTGCGAAGCCCTGTAGTTATTCGGGACTTCTATATATGTGCCACCTGTGGCTTTGAATTTCTTCTCTACATTTGACTGAAAACCTCCTGGGCATCTGTTTTTTATGGATTTACCGAACCGCTTTTTCCTGTTAAATCTACCCTTGTCGTTCTTAGTGGTTTCCATAGCTCGCTTCATGAGCTTGCTTGCATTTTTAGGCTCAGTAACAAATACATCTCCAAGACTCCGCAAGTGATTTACATCCTCTTTTATTGCAAGATTTCTGTTTACAGCATTGATGCGACATAATTCAGAATGTCTGGCTCTCAGTTTCTTATAATGATTTGAGTATTTCCAAGTCTTATGACCTTTCTTTACAGTACCCTCATCATTGTAATTCTGTGGGTTGGTTGCTTTCCTTGACCTGTCCATAGCACGATAGAGCAGACGTTCTTTCCGTTCGGAAGTCTGTATACTATTGCCACGCTCCGAAAGGTTCTTCAACCCTACCTCTATATTAGAAGTGTAGGCAATGGTCTGAGTGCCAATATCCGCACCTATCATACCTTTGACGTATTTATGACGGGGATTGCCATATTTATCGTATTTCGGTTTCGCCTTACCTTCAATGGTTAAGTGTAAATATACCCGGTATTTACCCCTTATCATTTTGGAAACGAGTGTAGCATAGCAAGGTCTGTATGTATCGATACAATGTGCATCTTCAATGAGTGTATTAACAGCTTTTTTATCCATAATTTCAGGTTCAGCAAGATAAGCTAAAACAGCATTTACTTCGTCTG
>NZ_JAILQF010000297.1 GCF_024699075.1 Butyrivibrio sp. | reverse complement strand
CAACCGTCTATCTTAGCTGCTTCATCAAGTTCTCTTGGTATGCCTTGCATGAACTGCATCATCTGATAGATGAAGAATGCCTGACCGCAAAAATATGGCAGTATAAGCGGAACGTATCCTGGAACCAGGTGAAGTCTGTAGTAGATAAGATACTGAGGAATCATGATAACCTGTCCGGGAAGCATCATTGTAGCAAGCATACAGGTAAACCAGATATTTCTTCCCCTGAATTTGATCCTTGAAAGGGAGTAGGCAACAAGTGATGATGAAATAACTGTTCCAAAGGTAGCTATTGTAGTTACTACCATTGAATTCTTAAAGAAGGTTGCAAAAGTTGTACCACCAAATCCCTTCCATCCTGTATAGTAATTAGATGTTTTTATTTCATTAGGTATAAGACTTAGTGTTCCTCTTAGTATTTCTGAATTGTCTTTGAAGGATCCACTTATCATCCATAATACCGGATATATCATTATAAAGCCAAAACTCAGTACCAAAATGTGGTACAGCGTTTTTCTGATCAGTTTTCTTTCCTTCATAAAGCACTCCTTATCCCTCTGCCTCATTGAATACCCAGAACTTTGATGATCTGAATATTACAAGTGTAATAAGACTCATTACGATCAGCATTACCCAGCTCATGGCACAGGCATAGCCCATGTTGTTGTACTTAAAGGCCTGATTATATACATTAAGTGCATAGAGCATTGTTGCGTTATTAGGTCCTCCTCCTGTTATTACGAAGGCCTGAGTAAAGGTCATAAATGCTGATATTGTCTGCATTACAAGGTTGTATAAGATTATTGGCGACAGGCACGGCAGAGTGATCTTAAAAAATCTGTGAAAACCGTTTGCTCCGTCTATTTCTGCTGCTTCATAATATGTAGAAGGTATCTCCTTAAGTCCTGCAGCAAAGATTATCATAGACGATCCAAACTGCCATACAGCCATAAGTATAAGAGGATATATGGCAAGAGCTTCACTTCCAAACCAGTTGATCTTGTTAAGACCAAGGTCCATTAGAACTGAATTAAAGAGTCCTTTTCTTGCAAACAGCTGCTTCCATACAAGTGCTACGGCAACGGAACCTCCTACAAGCGAAGGTACATAATACAAGGATCTGTACAAGGTCACCATTTTACTTTTTCTTGTAAGTACAAAAGCTACAAGAAGTGCAAATGTAAGTTTTAAAGGTACTGATATAACAACATACTGCAAGGTCTTTCGTATTGATTTAAGGAATACTTCATCTTCAAACAAAAGGCTGAAGTTCTTCATTCCAACAAATGTAGCGACCTTGCTTCCAAGTGAATAATCTGTAAAAGAATAATACAGTGACATACATATAGGTATCAAAGAAAAGCATATAAATCCGAATATAAAAGGCAGTGCAAATACATGTCCGACAACCTCGTCGCTGTAAAACCATTTTCTTAAGGCAGAAGCTTTCTTGTCACTTTTTTCTCCCATTTGGCCGGTTCCCCTTTCAAAAAAATCCTGCCCGCATTTACAACGGGCAGGACCTGTAACCCTTTAAAATACTATCATTCAAAAATTGCCTGGGCATCTGCGTAGGTCTTTTCGGCAGCTTCCTGTGCTGTTATCTCTCCGCTTGCCACCTGCTGAATATAGTTAAGATAATTGTCCTGAACCTGATCCTGACCATCAGGTGAAAGTACATTGTACTCTTCAGGTGTAGGCATCTTACTTACGCTGTCAACATAGTCATACATTATCTGCTGTCCGGCTGTTGCTGAACCTGCAAGTGCTGCTCTGACTTCTTCATTAGCAGGAATACCTCTTTCTGCCTGAAGGATGTTATTACAGTCAATGTCATTTTCAAACCAGCTGATAAAAGCAGCTGCAGCTTCTTTTTGCTCAGAATCCTGAGATACACAAAGCATCTGTGAAGACTGGATCAAAGAGCCTGAATTACCGCCTTTTTCTACCTTTGGAAGTGGTGCAAGCGCAAGTTCTCTTCCCTGTTCAAGGCATATGTCATAGATAGTAGGGAACTGGTTAACTGCAACCCATGTCATAGCAGCTTCGCCTGTTACAAGGAAATCATTCTCTATATTGGTTACTTCTGCAGAAGCACCTGCATCAGGATACGAACCCTTATTGATCATATCTGCTCTCATCTGAATATAAGGAGCAAGCATTGAAGGATCATCAAATCCCATTCCCGTAAGATCAAGATTGAAGAAGCTGTACTGACCAAGAGAGCCCTGCTGCCCTATATAAGTTGAACAGCCAGCTATAAAGTCAGAGGAAAGGAAGGTGGAAGATCCGAATATTCCAAGCTTTTCTGTTATCAGATCTGCTGCTTCATGATAATCATCCCATGTCCAGTCATCATTTGGAAGACTAGCTCCTGCTTCTTCAAACATAGCAGGGTCATAAGCAATACCGTATGTATTTATTCCGTTTGTAAGTCCAAGCTGTGTTCCATCAGTCTGCCTTGTTGTCTTAAGATTGGCTTCTGATATGTTGGAAACATCTACAACTCCTGATTCTATGAACTCGTCAAGAGGATATATCTTATCGATATACATTGGGAAGTTACCACCAAGCTGGAACACATCCCATACTTCATCGGATGCTACAAGAGTTTTAAGTTTGGTAAAATAGTCATCGAATGAGTAGTACTCATATTCTATAGTTACATTTGGATTAAGACTTTCATAAAGCTCAATAGCAGCAATTGTCTTATCATGTCTGTCCTGAGATCCCCACCAGGCCATTCTTAATGTAATAGGTTCATCAGTTCCTGCTTCTGTTTCTGCAGCTGTATCAGCTTTGGTATCAGCTGCTGCTTCTTTTGTATCGCTTTCTGCAACCTCACTTGTCGTATCTGCAGGTGTATCTGTTGACGCATTTTCACTGTTAGAGCATCCCATAAGTGCTCCTGATATAAGCGTAGACACCATCAAAATACTAAGTAGCTTGTTTTTCATGTTCCCCTCCTACTATAGTCACCTCAACATAATTAAATTTTCACACTTCTTAGGAAATTGTTTGAAACTTTTGGAACTCTTGTGGAAGACGTCTTTCGTTGTCAAAATATTACAACCAAAATAATCGGTTTTCAATAATATTGGGCAATTGTGACAACAGGGTTAAATCAGGTATGGTTTTCGAACTATATTTACTTGTTTCTAAGCAGAGATTTACGATACTGGAGGGGTGTTATCGTCATCTGCTTTTTAAAAACACGTTCAAAATATGTCAAAGAATCGTATCCCAGTCTGTTGGCGATCTCTGCCATAGTATACCTTTCGTCTTCAAGATACCTCTTACTCTCTGCTATTCTGCAAAGATTTATGTACTCGGATATTGTAAAGTTTGTAACCTCTTTGAATATTCTGCAAAGATATGCATTGCTCATATAAAACTGTTTTGAAAGCTCTGATACAGAGTTAATTCTGTTATAATTTTCTGCAATATAGTCAGCTACCTGATGGACTCTTTTCTGCTTTTCTATATGTGTCTGGACTCCTACTTCATCAAATTTGTGGATTTTGTTCTTCTCCCATTTAGACTTTTCAAGCATTATATTGATAACTTCTATCTTGAGTCTTACTCCCTTATTATCCTCATCCTTTGAAGTCATAATAACGGCAACTTTATTAAGAAAGTCCTGAACTATCTCGTTATTTCCTACCTGATATACGCCATGATGAGATTCAAAAAATTCGGCGATATCAAATCCAATCATTGTACAAAGAGGTTCAAAAAAGCTCTCTTTCATTTCTATCAAAAGTCTGTCATGGTACTTGCCGCCTATTATATTGGTTTTGGGAATCTGTTTTTTGTCAATAAAGGTGATGGTCCCTGGAGTCATCTTATAACACTGACCATCAGCAAAGAAATATCTCTCCCCGCTATAGATATACTGGATCTGATATTCGTTATGATAAAAGCCCTGCTTGGCTGTAAAATCCTGATTTCTCTCTATTCTTCCTACTGCAATACCGCTAAAATCTTTTCTATACTTTACTAAAAACATATATGCTCCTTGATGTATAATGAAATCAAAAATCAGCCTAAGTGAGGTTAGCTATGAAACTGGAAGAAATAAACGTACGTGATCCTTTTATCCTGCCATATGATGGAACTTATTATCTGTACGGAACAAGAGCCAAGACATGTTGGGGACTTGCCGATGGTTTTGACTGCTACACAAGTAAAGACCTGGTTACATGGGAAGGTCCTTTTGAAATATTCCATCGTCCCAAAGACTTTTGGGCTGATAAAAACTACTGGGCTCCCGAAGTTCATATCTACAATAACACTTTTTTCATGTTTGCAACATTTAATTCTGAAGCTCTTGACATGAAAGGAACCATGATCCTTTCGTCAGATTCACCGCTTGGACCTTTTAAACTCCATAGTGATGGAAAGATAACTCCAGATGAATGGAACTGTCTTGATGGAACCTTCTAT
>NZ_JAILQF010000284.1 GCF_024699075.1 Butyrivibrio sp. | reverse complement strand
TCTTCAAATTCCTCTTCAATTATATCTGAGCATATCTCAACGCACTCATCACAAATATATACACCTGCAGGTCCAGCTATAAGCTTCTTGACCTGATCCTGAGTCTTATTGCAAAAAGAGCATCTGATTTCTCCGGAAATTTTACCTGCCATTCTTACTCCTTATAAGTTAGAATTATTTCTTATCTTTCTTGTCTTTCTCTTCACCAGACTCTGATCTGGCTGTTACAACAGAATCGATAAGACCAAACTTAAGTGCTTCCTCAGCTGACATCCAGTTATCACGCTCAGTTGCAGCTGCAACTTCTTCAAACGGTCTTCCTGTATTCTCAGCCATGATTGTATTCATCTTCTCACGGATCTTTAAGATGTGCTTAGCAGCAATCTCAATTTCTGTAGCCTGACCCTGTGAACCGCCTGAAGGCTGATGGATCATGATCTCTGCATTAGGAAGTGCAAGACGCTTGCCTTTAGCACCGCCTGCAAGAAGGAATGCACCCATACTTGCTGCCATACCTATACAAATAGTAGATACATCACATTTGATGTACTGCATAGTATCATATATAGCCATACCGGAAGTGATCTCACCACCAGGGCTGTTGATATAAAGGTGAATATCCTTAGAAGGATCTTCTGCTTCAAGGAAAAGAAGCTGTGCTACTACAACGCTTGCAGATGTTGCATTAACTTCTTCACCTAAAAAGATAATACGATCTTCAAGCAAACGTGAATATATATCATATGAACGTTCTCCACGGCTTGTTTGTTCAATGACATAAGGAACCAAACTCATTTTAATTGTCCTCCAATCTTTTAATGTCGGATTGTAATAAATCTTTGTAAATACAGCATCACAATATAAGTTTACGCTTTCCAGTGGGGTAAATCAATGAAATAACTATAAAATCATAATAACCAATTACTATAGCCAGCTACTAAACAAGTGATAAATGCTGCATTTTGCGCATTTTTATAACAATAAAACCACTTAATATATCGACATTTATTAACCCTTTCTTTAGTATTTCAAGACCTGGTATTTGATAAAATGTCATATACAAAAATCACCTCCACAAGCAGATTTACGTATTATATAAGTCTGCTTATGGAGGATATTATATAATTAAATATATATTAGCCTGTATTTACAAGAAATCAAAGAATTATTCTTCTGTCTTCTTTGTTGTCTTTCTTGTTCTCTTTGGCTTTTCTTCTGTAGCTTCTTCAGCATCAGCCTTCTTAGCTGCAGTCTTTCTTGTTCTCTTTGGCTTCTCTTCAGCTTCCTCATCGTCAGCCTTCTCAGCCTTCTTAGTTGTCTTCTTAGCAGCTGTCTCTTTAGCGTTCTCTACGATGAAATCAGCAGCCTTCTGAACAGCAAGGTCCTCACGAAGAGTCTTAAGCTGGCTCTCACCAAGGATTTCCTTAACCTTCTCAACTTCCATCTGATACTGGTCAGCCATCTTCTGAACTTCAGCATTAACTTCGTCGTCAGATACTTCGATGTTCTCAGCCTTAGCAACTTCTTCAAGAACGAGACGGCTCTTGATTCTCTCTTCAGCCTGAGGTCTTACCTGCTCAAGCATCTTCTCAGCTGTTGTGCCTGTATACTGAAGATACTGCTCCATTGTAAGTCCCTGATACTGCATTCTCTGAGCGAAATCGTTAACGATCTGTCTCTGCTGAGTCTCAACCATAGGTTCAGGAAGCTCGATCTCTGAATCATCGATAAGAGCCTTAACAGCCTCATCTTCCTTCTTAGCCTTAGCTTCAGCATTCTTTCTATCTTCAAGCTTCTTCTTAACGCTCTCTTTGTACTCAGCAAGAGTCTCAAACTCAGATACGTTTGAAGCGAACTCATCATTTAATTCAGGAAGCTGTTTCTCTTTGATGCCCTTTACAGTGCACTTGAATGTAGCAGCCTTACCTGCAAGTGACTTCTCCTGATACTCTTCAGGGAAAGAAACGTTAACAGAAACTTCCTTGCCGATCTCAGCACCAACAAGCTGATCCTCGAATCCAGGAATGAAAGAACCTGAACCGATTGTAAGAGGATAATCTGTTCCCTTACCACCTTCGAAAGCTTTGTCATCAACAAATCCTTCGAAATCAAGTGTGATCTGGTCATCCATCTTAACTGCACGATCTGTAACATCTACAACTCTTGCATTCTTGTTAAGCTCTGTCTTGATCTCAGCATCGATATCAGCGTCTGTTACTTCTGTATCCTGCTTTGTAACCTTGATTCCCTTGTACTTTCCAAGGCCAACCGGTGGCTTAAGAGCAACTTCTGCTGTAAAGATGAAAGGCTTACCAGACTCAATCTGTACTACCTCGATCTTAGGATTAGATACGATTGACTCGCCGCTCTCTTCAGCAGCCTTTGGATACTCGTTGTTAATAAGTTCGTTAGCAGCATCTTCATAGAAAACGCCTACGCCGTACATACGCTCGATCATCTTACGAGGAGCTTTACCTTTACGGAAACCAGGAAGCTGGATCTTGTTTTTATCCTTATTATAAGCATTCTGAATAGCTTTCTCGAGTTCTTCTGCAGCAACTTCGATAGTAAGCTTCGCCATGCTCTTTTCTAATTTTTCTACCTGTACGCTCATTTTATGAAAAAATCCTCCTTAAAAATATGTGCATAATAAACATAAACACAGCCATTTATGAATTGTACCACATGTGTCAAGCTTTTTCCACAATAAATTTTTCAAGTTTTGTAAGCTGTGCATTACTGTATTCTTTCATGCCTGTAACTTCTTTTTCAAACCAGTCTGCAGGCTTGTAATTATCTGCTGCTTCTATAGACGGGAACTCAACTTCAGCTATTATAAGTCCTTCAAAAAATCCTTCAAATACGTCAAGTTCTATCTTTATATTGCCATCCCAAAAAGCTTTGGCATCTTCCTTGTGCTCATCAAGATATTCTTTTGAAAATGCATCTTCATTTAAAGGAATCAGATATCTTTTTTTGGTTATGATATTACCGTCTGCCTTTTTTAACATATGTTTATAAGAAGCTTCATCAAGGTCCATATTATATTCTTCCTTGGCCATGATCCCGTTTGCACTTTTATAGGTCATATAATAATGATCATCTTCCTGCCTTACTCTTATTGCAGGATGAACGTTAAGATATCCCTGCTCAATATGGTGATAAGCATATCTTTTAAGATCATCAGGCAGTTTTTTGACAGTAAATTTCTTCTCTATTTCAAGTCCCATAGTCATATTGTGATCAGGTAATATACCAATAACCTGATCTATTCCTTTCTAATTCTTAGTATCAGCGGTATCAAGCATCACAACCTTCATTCTCCCCAAAACAAGCGGGAAGTTTGAATTATAATAAAAAAATTCACAGATATAATAAAGCCGTAAATAGTTTATCATATCTGTGAATAATAGTCTTATTATATTCTTCCGTAAAGCTTGGTCATATCATACATGCGTTCTGCGAGTTCTTTGGTGCAGGATTTACTGTCCATACGCCACTGCCAGTTGCCTCCAAGTACAGATGGTGTATTGATCCTTGCAGAGTCATCAAGGTTAAGATAATCCTGCATAGGAATAATACATGTATCTGCTACTGAAGACATTGCGCTTCTTATAAAAATCCATGCTATATCTTTTCTTGTATGAATATCGAGATATCTCTTGGCAAATGCTCTGTCCTTGGAATTACAGGTTTCAAACCAGCCTCTTGTTGTCTCATTGTCATGAGTTCCTGTATAAACAATACAGTTATGAGGATAGTTATGAGGAAGGTAGTCGCTTTCCTCTCTTGAATCAAATGCAAACTGTAAAACCTTCATACCTGGAAAACCGGTTCTTTGAACAAGTTTTAATACAGATGGAGTAAGGAAGCCAAGGTCTTCTGCTATAACTCTTAAGCTGTCACCAAAATTGTCCTTCATTGCCTTGAAAAGATCATATCCTGGTCCCTTCTCCCAGTGGCCAAACTCAGCAGTAGGATCACCGTAAGGAATTGAATAATACTCATCGAAACCTCTGAAATGATCGATTCTTACTACGTCATAGAGTTCGAAGCAGTGGCTTATTCGCTTCATCCACCATTTATAACCTGTCTTTTTGTGATAAGGCCAGTTATATAAAGGATTGCCCCAAAGCTGACCTGTAGCACTAAATGAATCCGGAGGACATCCTGCAACTCCAAGAGGAACATTGTCCTTGTCAAACTGGAATAGCTCCGGATTAGCCCAGGTATCAGCACTATCATAAGCTACATAAATAGGAATATCTCCTATTATCTCAACGCCACTTTCGTGTGCATAATTCTTGATGTCAGCCCACTGAATTGCAAATTCAAACTGAAGAAAACGATAGAAGTTGATCTGATCGTCATACTTGTCCATGTACTTATCAAGCGTTTTAGCATCTCTTAAACGCTCATTGTCAGGCCACTTATTAAAGCCCTGTCCGTTATGAAGATTCTTGATCGTCATAAAAAGAGCATAATCATCAAGCCACCATGCATTCTTTTTAATGAAAGCCGCAAACTTCTTCACATAAGAAGGATCTGCTCCGTTGGTGCTCTTTGATGAAAGGCCGCTGTTATTATAAGCTTTCTCTAAGAGCTTAAAACGCCCTTTATATAACTTTTCATAATCAACGCATGAAGGATCTTTGCCAAAATCAAAGCTCTTAAGATCCTCTTTTTTCAAAAATCCTCTTTCTATAAGAGTATCAATATCTATAAAATAAGGATTTCCTGCAAATGTGGAAAAAGACTGATAGGGTGAATCCCCATAGCTTGTAGGTCCAAGTGGCAGGATCTGCCAATAGCTCTGGCCTGCTTTATTTAAAAAATCAATGAATTTTTTGGCTTCCTTTCCAAAAGTACCTATTCCATACGGTGAAGGAATGCTTGATACAGGAAGAAGTACTCCGCTTCTTCTTGTTTTGACAGTATTCTTGGACATTATGTGACCCCCTGTATTTAAATTTATTATTATAAATACTTAAAATGATGTAGGTGTCAAAAGTACCTTTTGACACCTTATGACGGTCGGATTGTTCCGTTTCTACGAAACTCCCACAATCCTCAAACATTCACAAATCCGCACTACGTGCTACTTTGCTCATGTT
>NZ_JAILQF010000277.1 GCF_024699075.1 Butyrivibrio sp. | reverse complement strand
TCTTGCAATTATGCCATACGTAGCAGACTAATAGTCAGCAATAAGGTATATAATTATAAGACACTTTTTAGAAGAGATTCTAAGAAGTGTCTTTTTTTGTATGTGTATCTTTACATTTTTTCTTATTCAAATTCGTTAAATGATGTAGGTGATAATAATAAAATTGATAACAAGTATTAACTGTTAACAGATGTTATCCGATAAAGATGATATAAGGATAATATAAGGATGATAAGTGGAGGTAAATTATGCCAAGAGAAGAGCAGCTTCCAAGTGAAAGCGAATGGATGATCATGGAGGTTTTATGGAGATGTGGCCATGACCTTACATCATCAGAGATAACAGACAGACTCCCTAGGTCTTCCAAGATGACACAGAGAATGGTAAGGGTTCTGATAAACAGACTTTGCAAGAAAGGAATGCTCACATATACTGTTGATCCTGATGACAGCAGGGTCTATCACTATAAAGCTTTAAGGGGAAGAGATGAATGTCAAAAGGCCAAGAGTAGTGCATTTGCAAACAGCTATTTTGAAGGCAACAGGCTTTCGGCCGCATTTGCATTATTAGATAAAGAACAATTATCTGAAGAACAGATAAATGAACTCGAAAACCTCATAGCCAATGCAAGGAAGAATAAATAAGGTCTCAAGGATGAGCGAAGGAGTAGTTATGCAAGGGATGCTATTATTCTTTAATCAGCTATATAGTTTTTTAGAATTTGTATGCGTCTATTATTCGACCATACTTGGTTTTTGTGTGATCATTTCGGTTTTTGTATTGGGAATCATTATGATCCTGCGGAGTACTTTATTTGCCAGATCAATTTTTGGAAAGGGTGCTTTGTGGTGTCTTTTGATTCCTGTAATTTTTTCCGGGAAGCTCCATGCATATTTTGAGACACATATTGGAATTAGAATGTTTTATTGGTGGTATTTATTATGCAGTAAGAGATGGATATGTGTTGCATATATTGCAGGACTTATCATATCTGGAGTATATCTTTTTACAAAAAGAAAGAAACTTATGGATACTGTAAACCGCTTGTATGACGCCAAAGATCATACTTCAGTTTTTGTAATAAAAGAGTTCCCAGGACATATATCATCTTTTTGTACCGGATGCATAAAGCCTGTAATTGTAGTTCCTGAAAGCCTTCAGGCTGAGACTGCCAATATTGTTATAAAACATGAAGAAACACATATAAGACTTGGACACTTATGGATACTGTTTTTTTATGATATTCTGCGCGTATTGCTATGGCCTAACCTGTTCTTGCATCTATGCGTAGGCTATCTTAAAAGAGATCTAGAAGATATATGTGATACGGTTACAATACAGAGAAACAAAATAGATGTTTGCGATTATGGAGATACTATCATTGGAAGTGCCAAAAGCATGATGATGGCAAGGAAAAAGCTTGGATGTGACAGCGGAATGTCTTTTGCATGGGATGACAGCTATAAGGTTTTGAAAAAGAGGCTGCAAAAAATAATAGATAGAAGAACATATAATACAAATGTGCTCATGACCGGAATAGTATTGATGATAGTTGCTGTAATAGCTACTGTGGGCGTTATTAAGGCTTATTCATACAAAAGAACAAATGATATAGGAATGATAAGTTCTGTTTGTTATACAGGTGACCTTGATAATATCTATACTGATTTTGACCAGGCTGTTGTGACAGATTTTGATGATGAGTACATCTATGTTGATGGGAAAGCTTTACTTAACAAATATCCCGAGGCGCTATCAGAAGATGGATGGTTCTATTTTGCAGTGGGAGGTTACTATAAGATCCCGGGAATTGGCGGCGGTGGTGGATGGGGAGAAATTGACGCAAAAGAAATACATGAAGGAACCATAAGAATTCAGAATCATACCGAAATAGATATCTGGAACCGCATTATCATGTGGTTATGAGCAGTTTTCTGCGAATAGGAGGTGATCATGTGAATGGCGGATGGGAAGTGAATGTAAGCGGCAATACAACGCATTACAGGAAAAAACTATACGATGCCTATGGCAATCATGTTGGAACCATTGGAATCTGCAAGCCCACCAAACAGACCGGAAAGAAAAAGAAACCGGTTCTGTACAGCTTTAAGCAGGTTTCTTCACAGGTATTACAGGCAAAAACATGTACGAAGGCCATGCAGGTCTCAAATGGCATACGTGCCAAAATAGGATTGTTGAAGAAGCAGCTTAAAAATGGAGATGTGGACGAAGAAGAAATCCTCAGAGCCATACTTCATGCTGAAATGGTCATGAGAGCTTGTGATAAGAAAAAGAAGAACCTCAAG
>NZ_JAILQF010000258.1 GCF_024699075.1 Butyrivibrio sp. | reverse complement strand
GCCATTATAAATTTACCGCCTTTACTCTTTCTCTTTAGCCTGAGCTGCCTTCATAGCTACAAGCTCAATTGCTTCTTTACCTGTCATATGCTCTATACTTATTTCATACATTACAACATTAGCATATGATCTGTTCATATCTTCCTGAACAGCTTCTTCAGGTGAGAACTTTCTGCCTATTGCAAGCGCAGCTTCTTTTCTCAAAGCTTCATCTTCAATTATCCTTACTTTGCCAAAAACTATTACGCTTCTAAAATAGTTAGTTACTTTATCCGGAACAACTTCATCTTTATCGATCACGCAAAATGACACTTTATCGCTCTTTTGCATTGCATCATACTTATGTCCTGCCTTGGCTCCGTGAACTATTATTTTGCCATCTCTGTAAAGATAATTAAGAGGAACAGCATATGGATATCCATCATCTCCATTAACTGCAAGAATTCCTGTTTTTCCCTTTTCAAGAATCGCTATTGTCTCTTCATCAGACAGCTGCTGCCTGAATCTTCTCATTTTTCTAAACATATTAACCTCCGCCTTATTGGGACACTTGTTCTTGTAAGCCGCAAAACTTAAAAACCATCCATGACACTTACAAGGATCTTAAATTCATACTTAACCTGCGATTATTTATCCTTAGTCTATTGTTCAACATATCATATGTTTTTTCAAGTATTGTTTTAAAGTTACAAGGCAGTAAAGTCCTTAATATTTTAAATAAAAGGTTCGGCGGCTAACTCACGACTAAAGTCACGAGAATGCGCCGCCGCAATTTTCAATCAGACAGCTAGTGGACAGTTCTGCAATTAAATATACTGATATACCTGCCCTCAAATGGACAGCCGGCCCTAATATAATGCAGGTCACCTATGGAAGTCTTTTTGAAAACGTAGCCAAGATCCGTAAGAGCTTAAGTGCTGACGGCTTTAATGGAAGCCACCTTGCCCTTATCGGGACATCTTCTATAAGCTGGATGGAAAGCTATCTTGCGATCACAAGTGGTAACAATGTTGCGATTCCGCTTGATCCGCTACTTCCATCAGATGATCTTATAGATCTTGTAAAAAGATCTGATTCTAAAGGCGTATTTATTGAAGAGTCAAATATGATCCTAGCTGAGAAGATTCTGGCACAGTGCCCTAAGGTTAATAAGATATATTTATTAAATGATTTTGATTCTAAGAAAAAGGCATATTCTGATCCGAAACTTCATAGTATTTCAGAACATGAATTTTCAGCCTATTCCACTGTTTCGAACACAGCCAGTCATTCTACAAGCTCAGATATAAACAGTCATTTAGCAAACTCAAGTATAAACTGTGATATCGAAGATTCAAGTAAGGTAACTGATTCCAGGATATCCAATGAAATCAGTGAAAATCACCACCATAGAATCAGCAGTATAAAAACATTAAAAGAATTGTCAGATTACGCTGATGATGTCCCAGGAAATGAAGGCGATGATACAGCCATGATCATCTTCACATCAGGAACTACCGGCAAGAGTAAGGGTGTCATGCTCTCTCAAAAAGCTCTTATCTCAAATGTAGAGTCCGTTGAGTATGATGTCGAGCCTGGCAAAACACTTCTTAGCGTACTTCCTGTACATCATGCCTTCTGCCTTGTAATGGACTATCTTAAGGGCTTTAGCCTTGGAACTACCATCTGCATCAATGATTCATTCCTTCATATGGCCAAAAACATGACTCTATTCAAACCGGAAGTCATGCTTATGGTTCCAATGATGGTAGAAACAATCTATAAAAAGCTTGAGAGCGTATCAAAGCTTCTTCCTAAGAAGATGGTGGCTCAGAAGGTCTTTGGTGGTAATCTTAAGACCATATTTGTAGGCGGCGCTCATCTCGATGAATACTATATAGATAAATTTGCCGCTTATGGAATAGACCTTTATGAAGGCTATGGTATGTCAGAATGCTCTCCTGTAATCAGTTCAAATAATCCGACCACCCATAAGCCAGGCTCTGTCGGCAAAGTCCTTAAGAACGCACAGGTATCATTTGAAGATGGCGAAGTCCTCGTCCGCTCTACAAGTGTTATGAAGGGCTATTATAAGATGCCACAGGAGACCGCTGAAACGCTTAAAGACGGCTGGCTCCACACAGGTGATAAGGGATACCTTGATGAAGACGGATTCTTATACATCAACGGAAGGGTCAAGAATCTGATAATCCTTTCAAATGGCGAGAATATTTCTCCTGAAGAGATTGAAAATAAGCTGGCACTGCACAAGCTTATCGATGAAGTCGTAATAACAGGTGAAGACAATATCCTTACAGCAAGGATCTATCCTAATCAGGATATTGTCAACAAGAAAAAATGGGATGAAGACACTGTGAGGTCAGAACTTCAAAAGGTTCTTGACGACTTTAACAGATCTCAGCCCACTTATAGAAAAATCTCCCGCCTTGTTGTAAGGCAGAATCCATTTGCACGAAATACGACAAGGAAAATTTTAAGACAGAAGGCTCTTTTGGACGAACCTGCTTAACATTTTGAAGTTACGAAGGACTTCCAACTACTTGATAAAATATTTAAGTCATAAGATTACTTTTAGAATGATCTGATTATCATTTCTAATCAAAATCAATTTTCTAAGAGTAACAATTATGCTTTTAAGTCATAAAGACCTTTTATACGAACTTTCTTAGGATCTCAAATAAGGAAGAACTCCTGTTACAAAAACTTTGGTTAACAGCTCTGCCACTTCATCTTCCGGCAATTCAAAGCCGGAGGATGACCATTTGTGAAGGACGGCTATGGTATTACCGATACTTCCTGCAACAAGGTACTTGGCATGTTCCGGAGTCTGAAGCTTTGATCCATCAAGCGGCACGGTGCTTATATACTTATTGAACATGCCCATCATTTTTTCAAAAAAGATATTTCCTCTTGGGCTATGCAGAAGTGTTGAAAGAAAAAGATTATCTTTTGTATAGTTACAGATTGATATAAAGAATGACTTGCACATGGCTCTGTCATCCTTGGGATGAAAGCTTTCCATCATAGTGAATATATTATCGATAGTCTTATCTTCTGCTGCCGTTATAAGGGCAGGGATATTCTCGTAATGATTATAGAAGGTACTTCTTACAAGTCCCGCCTTCTTGATCACATCTGAAACAGTGATCTTATCTATCTCTTTTTCCTTAAGGATTATAAAAAATGCATCGAAAATTGCCTCTTCGGCAACGCTGTATCTTTCATCTGTCTCGTTCGTGGTAACTTTCTCCGCCTCGTAGGATTAGTCTAGTTTTTCTGGTTTTAATACTCGATATACTATTTATTTCATTATTAACCTAATTACTCATCTATGAATTTAAAATTGACAATGATTAGCTCATCCTTGTTCTACCAATTCATAGTAACATCATCTATATCATGTAACACTATATATCTTGTATCGACTTTCTCATCTTATAATCCAGCTTTCTCTATTATCTTCTTATAAGGCAGCAGCATGCCTTCAGTCATCTTGACTGATTTTTTCTTAAAGAAGCTGCTCTTCATCATGGCGCCGACAAGATACATTCCGACTATCATGCCTTTATCTTTCTGAGGAAAATCATAGAAGCCATGTTCTTTGTAGAATCTGTGGTCTTCACGCATGAGGCCCTGCATCTTGTAGATAAGGTCCCTGAATATCTTCATTCCGCCTACGCCGTAGAAATTAGCGGGCTGTTTATATTTATGTATAAGGATATAATCCAGTTCTTTGCACAGTATATCTATCTGTTTGTCCACATCAAACTCATTTGTAGCGATGCCTGCAAGTGGGTTGCCTCCAACCTGAGAACGGCCTTCGATGAGAGTCTTTAAGTTGTTTTCTACCTGAAGATGTCCATCAATAAGATATCCAACTGGCTTTCCCATTGTCACTGTACGATGGCCATTGCAGAACTGACGATCATCATACATCTTAAAGCGGGATCCCATGGAGTGATCCTTGATCTTAAAAGCATAAACTGTGGCAGCAGTTTTTTGGATCCTGTCTCTAAGAAGGGTGTCAAAGCCGTCTTTATAGATACATATACCGGATGCAGCACAGTTAAAACATCCAATACAGCCTCCGAAGAAATTGAAGTCCCTGATGTTCACTACTTCAATTTTGTATGGCATCGCTTTTACAAATCTGTCGATCATGGATTTAAGCACATGATCATCCGGGCCATAATCAGCGACCAAGGCTATTTCTTTTTCTTTATCGATTTCTTTATCGATTTCTTTATCGATTTCTTTTTCTTTATTTTTATCTATTTCTTTAATTTTTTCTTTTGGTTTTATATCAGGAATATTATTTAGCGAAGCGCTAAGTAAAGGAGCTTCGGATTTTAAGTTTACAGCCATTTCCTTTTGCCCGTTTATAACCGACCAAAGGACATGTCTAAAGAAAGCTTTGGCTTCACGCTGTCCCTTTTTGTTCAGAAGATCGCCCATGTCTGCTGAAAGGCCTCTAATATAATAAAGGCCTAAATCGAGGCAGTTTTCGCGTATATACTCATGGGCTGTTGTATCGTAGAAATGCTTGGAAGTTGAAATTTGCGTTGCAAATTTCCCGGAAAGGTCAATCTTATTTTCTTTGACCAACTCTATAAATCTGTGAAGCTGAGAAGGCGCAAGGAATGTGTATACTGGATAAGTAAAGACAAGAAGATCCGACCATTAAGCATTAACTTGGCTTCAGAGAAGTCTTTTTCAAGCTGCTTAATCTTAGCGCCTGCATGAATAACTTTGTACTCGTGCTTGTTATAAAGCGCCTCCGCATATAACATAGTCTGATAAGTAATACTGTTCTCGCCTTTTGGAGACCCGTTTATAACAAGTATATTCATGCAATCACCTCGAACCATCGTTATATATTAGTTTATAACCATAATACCTTATATCTATTATATACTCTCAGGCTGGTCTTGACTGCATAATTAAGCATTATTTACACGATTTATGTAACTACGCAAAAATCTGAATCTGCCAATTTCTCTAAATAGCAGTGAGCACCCCGCCATAATAGCAAATCCTATATCAATAGACGTCAAATAGCCTTTACTTACAACACAATATAACATCATTATAATAAAAGACCCAGCCGTAACGACATTAGTGGTTAACCATATGTTTTTTATATCTTCATTATAATCATCATGTATTTTATATAATCCTATCGACTCAGTTATTATTTCTAACACCAAAAAACCAACATACTCAGCTATAAAAGAACTGATGCCATAATAAAACTTACCATGCCTGCAAATAGTATAAACAAATTCAAGGAAGCAAAATCCTGCAAACATAATAAAATATTTACTTGGATTACTTTTTGGATTAACGTGAGTACACGTTTTAAGTATATAGTGAGAAAAAAGCATTATAACTAATATTTTTACAAGATCAATTATGTATAAAGGCAGCACATTTGCTGATCCTATAGCACTAAAAAACACATAACTATAAAAAGAAAGTGGTATATAAACAATATATATTATTGGTATAATAAACGATTTTTTACGTTTTTTTACTTCTTTACTATCTTTCATTACTAAAACCATTTCTCCTGTTATCTTTTCACCTTTAAAGAACTATGTGAAAACAGGTCTTTCGCAATTATATTAAAAAGTATTTATTTCAATATTAAGGAAGTTCTCCAGTTCCAATATACTCGCCCTTATAATCATAAATATTGTAACGGCCATCACCAATGGAATAATACACATATCCTTCACTCGTTGCGCGGCAGAAATTGCCACAATACTCTGAATCTAATACTGTGTTTCCATCATATATAATAATAGCTGAATCAGGATCATTTATTGCAATTAGTGTCTTTCCCTCAAAAGTTGCTGTATCAGCATTATATTTACGGCCATCAAATTCAAATATGATCTGACCACTACTATCTATCAGGAAATCTTTATATTTATATTCATAATTTCCATCTGAACTATACACCATTTCATATTCTTTGTAGCCAGTAAATTCTCCAAGAAAAATATCTGCACCAAGATATTTTAATTGTCCACAGGTGACTTCCACAGGATCTTGACCTTCTTTCAAGATTACCCATTTACCATAATCATATGGAAAGAATAAGATATTATAATCAGAAATGTATAAATACTCACAATATTCATATGATCCACTTGTGTATAATTTATAGTTCTGAGGCTCAATAACGATTTCGCTGCCTTCTGCAACTCCTATATAATTATTTTCTGTAATAACAATATAATGACCAGCTTTTTGGCCTTGGGCATCTTCAATTTCATAGATATCTTTATAATTAAAATCAATTAATATGTTCCCAGATATGTCTATCATGCCTTTTTTTCCATCAATACCAGCCACAAAAATATCTTCGTAACCATTCACACTTTCAAGATAGTCATATTTGAAATCAATATAGATATTTCCATAGATATCGATCAAGCCTTCTTTTCCATCAATACTAGCCACAAGGATGTCTTCATAACCGTCCACACTCTCAAGATCATCATATTTGAAATCAATATAGATATTCCCATCGATATCGATCAGGCCTTCTTTTCCATCTATCTCTGCTACAAAGTACTCATTACTGCCGTACAAATTATGCAAGTAATCATAATTGCCATCCACTAATATATTTCCATCTTTATCACAGATATTATAATTACTATTTTGATCTTCTATTATAAATGCATAATCATCATCCTTATGTGTAGGATAGTCAATATATTTGCAAGGGCCACCTAAAACATCATTACACTCAAAATCCAGTAAGTAGTAATTATTATCACTGTCCTTAACGATCATTCTTTCGATATCTTCAAATACATCAACATCTTCATATATTGGCTCAAGAATCGTATTTCCGGAATGATCATAAACTCCAAAATAACAGGTTTCATCTTCTACAAAACGAACTGTTATAGCTTTGTTATATACCAAAATCAAATCGCTATTATACCTTGCAAGTTCATTTCCTTTACGATCAAATAATATATATGTACCTCTGTAATCATCATCTAATCTGGCGCAAATACAATCATTATAAATTTTAACTTCATTGTATATTGGCTCAACAACCATGTTTCCATTTAAATCAAAAACACCGCAATTATATTTATCGCCTTCATTTACAGAAATCAGATCTTCATAAACTGAAATATTATCGTAAATTGGATCAATCAATAAATTATAATTAAGATCCATCACGCCATAATTTTTGTACTCATCTGCCTTAGTAATAATGATTCCCTTATCACTATACTGAAAATCAAACTCCATATATGCCGGTTCTACAATCCATTCCCCGTTTTCATTCGCAATTCCATACTTTCCTTGGCTGTTATCGAACAAAAACAAGTTACCGTCATCCATAAGATAAGAGCCATTTTCGAGGTCTTTATGCGATTTTCCAGTAAAGCCTGAAATGATTCCCTGCATGGCATATTCTTTGGGAGAAACATATAAAAAGTCCCGCCAAAAAGAGCATATATAATTCATCTCTTTATTATCGGGAGAGCCAGAACGGCCAAGAAGTACAGCCATTATCACTGCGATAATAACAAAAAAGCCGGTAATTAGAATATTTTCTCTTTGTTTTTTCTTATAATCTTTCATTATTCATTCCCCAGATAAAACTTTTTTAAGCTTGTTAATTTTACCTTAAAATGACTATGTTGACAAATTCAGTATGAGCCTCTATTTCTGATTTTTACAATTAAAAAAGCCGCCAGGAAGCGGCTTATAAATAATATATTTCATTAAAATACAGAAAGTTCGCACATATAAAATATCTGTTATCAATCACATAGGAGTTCCCACTTCTATCAGATTGCCATCTAGGTCGTAGAACCTTACTACTTTCTGGCCCCAGCTGTGAGTCATTAGCTTGTTAACATACTTAATGTCCGAGTATAGTTATTCTTTAATCTCATGGCAACCTTTTATAATCTTTTTTATATCATATTAACACAAGCGCAGAGATTGTGCTTATAACGACCATTAAGACTGCCATCCATATAATAGTTGCCTTAACGCCCTGTTTTCTTATCTTGAAGAATGGATAGGGGCCTTCGAGTTTTTCTTTATAGTTCATGATCAACATGATTATGCCATAGATAAGCGTTAATACTGGTGTGATCCATACAAAGGCATAGGATACTTCCTCTTCTACAAACAAAAAGGTTATAGTTGTCAGAATAGGTATGATCAGATGATAATATAGTCCGCTTCCTGAAAAGAGTAGTTCTTCGACCTTGCCGGACATTGGCACTAAGACAAAGACTGTGACAAGTAAAGTCATTATCATCATGCATACGCTAACATAGCGCACGATCTCAACCAGGTCTTTAGGGCCAAATATCACGAATAACAAGGATGAACAAAGTGTAAGCAGATTAGATAGCTGGGTATAATAGATCAACAACTTCTTAAATGATCCGCTTTTACTAATACTCAAATACAGTCCTATACATTCAAGTATTACTATAATCACATTTAATATTCTCGCCATATCATTAACCCTTTACTCCGATTTGTGGATGTATCTAGTACATGTTCAGAAATAAGGAGTTCTTCCATGAACTCCGGATGTATTTCAATGTACGTATATCGGTCAATTCATGGCAGAATAATAGAGCAGCCCTTTTAAGAGCTGCTCTGGTTTTCATATCTATTTGCAAAAACCATTAAAAGGATAAACTGTCTATAGCCTTAAGCTCATCTTGTGTAAATACAGTTTTCTCAGCTGCTTTGATATTATCAAGTATCTGAGAAGTCTTGGAAGCGCCTATGATCACAGAAGTGATACTATCATCCTTCAAGCACCATGCAAGAGCCATTTCAGCAAGTGTCTGGCCTCGATCTGACGCAATCTCATTCATCTTTTTAAGGTTATCAATTATTTCTTTTGAGATCTGGTCTTCTTTTAAGAATCTTCCATCAGTCTTTACTCGGCTGTCAGCTGGTATACCATTAAAATATCTATCTGTAAGCATACCCTGTGCAAGAGGTGAAAAGCAGATGATGCCCTTTCCAAGGTGTTTTGAAGTTTCTTTAAGTCCGTTCTTTTCAATAGTTCTATCCAGGATGTTATAACGGTTCTGGTTGATAATGAAAGGAACGTGAAGTTCATCAAGAATCTGCGTCGCCTCTTCAAGACGAGGGCCGTCGTAGTTTGAAAGACCAACATAAAGAGCCATGCCTGATCTTACAATATCAGCAAGAGCCAGCATAGTTTCTTCCAGAGGAGTATCAGGATCTGGACGATGATGATAGAAAATATCAACATAATCAAGTCCCATTCTTTTTAGAGACTGGTCGATACTTGCGATAAGATATTTTCTGCTTCCGTGGTCGCCATAAGGTCCCGGCCACATATAGTAGCCGGCTTTTGTAGAAATGATCATCTCATCCCTGTATGGCAGTAGGTATTCTTTTAGTATTCTTCCGAAGTTCTTCTCAGCGGCGCCGTCACTTGGGCCATAATTATTGGCAAGATCAAAGTGAGTGATGCCGTTGTCGAATGCTGTGAGGCATAAGTCGACCATATTAGCGTAACTGCTTGTATCGCCAAAATTATGCCATAATCCTAATGATACAGCGGGTAATAACAGGCCTGACTTTCCGCATCTGTTGTATTTCATTGTTTCATATCTGTTTTCATTTGCTTTATACATGAAAAATCCCCCCTCTATATTCTATTTGCTATATTCTTAATTCCATTTCTATGACTTTTAACACGTCGTTCCAAAAGACAAGTAAATAGGCCAATTTATTGTTACCTCAAGGCAATCTGTCGATACGCCATTTCCAGCATGCTGATATTCAAAATCGCAAAGATCAGCAGGTAAAACGGCATGATGGCGATTCCGACAAGCTGCTGTAATACTCCAAACACCATTGGCATAAATGTACTTCCGACATAAGCAGATGCCATCTGCAGTCCGATTGCTGCTGCAGAATATCTTTTTCCAAAGTTGGTCGGAGCCATATGCTGGATTGCCGGATATACAGGTCCCATTCCGGTTCCGATGACAACAAATCCTATCGCTGTAAAAATATAGTGCATATCAGGTATGAATACCATTATTATGCCAAGAAGTTCAACTGCAATTCCAATCCGGATAAGGAGCCTGTCTCCAAGCTTATTGGAGATAAATCCTGATATCAGCCTTCCGATCATCAGGCCACCAAAGATAAGCGACCCAAAGGATGCGATCAGACCATCACTTAGTCCTTGCCTTGTTCCTGCAAAATAGCTGGGTGTCCACAAGAAACATGTCGCCTCACCTGCACAATAGGCAAAAAATGCTATCAGTGTAAGGATCACTCCTGATACTTTAAGTGTTTCCCTTATACCAGCACTGTCTTTTATCGCTTCATCATCAGAATCGCTTTCGCTCTTTTTCCAAAGAGGGAGTGATATGATGCATACAAGCAGTATTCCTGTCTGCAAAAAAGCTGTCCAGCGATATCCTTCATTCCATCTGGCGCGGTCAAGGGCAAGCGCCATGATATACGGACTTATAACCGCACCCACACCATAAAAACAGTGCAGGAAATTCATCGCAGCTCCCGAATAATGATTGGCAACATAATGATTAACTGATGCATCAATCGCACCGGCTCCTAGCCCATATGGAATAGCGATCACGAACAGCATCCAGTACTGCGTAGATACTGAAAATCCAAGAAGTCCCAGTATCGTTAAAAAGATAGATACTATCACTATCCATTTCGTATGGAACCTCTTTATGATCTTCGGGCTTAAAAGCGCTGATATGATCGTCATGAACGATATGGTCATGGATACATATCCTGCATATGATGATGGGACGTTGAATGCGACCTGCATCTTAGGCCAGCCCGATCCAAGAAGGGAATCAGGTAATCCCAGACTTATAAAGATTAAATATATAACTGCTAACAGCAATGAACCCATTATCGTTCCTCTCCCTTTAATGCATCATCCCTATTTCTGTATTCCATCAGAATATTTTAATCATAATATATTTTCGTGACCATATCTAAATCATCATATCTCAATCGCATATTTTGAAAGATCAACTTTGCCATCAATGACTTCTATTCCGTCTGCTTCTAATAATTCTTTCTGGGCCCAGGCACCTCCAAAGGCGTATTCTCCGGCAAGTTCTCCCTTGGAGTTTACAACTCTGTAGCATGGAATTTTTTCAAAATCCGGGTTCTTATGTAAAGCATTCCCAACTGCCCTGCACATCTTGGGATTCCCTGCCATCTTCGCTACCTGAGCATAGGTTGCCACTTTTCCCTTAGGAATTCTTTTTACTGCTTCATAAATTCGCTTTGTTGGAGAGTCTGTAACAAGGTCATAGCTTTCTGCTATCATTCTTTTGATATCTTCATCGGGGATAGAACCATCTAAGATAACTGTATTCCAGTGCTCTTTGTTCTGATGATAAGCAGGTTGTACAGATTTATATGTATTCCTCCAAAAA
>NZ_JAILQF010000255.1 GCF_024699075.1 Butyrivibrio sp. | reverse complement strand
TTAATAAAAGATTCGGAGGCAGAGCTACATATGTCTGTGATTATGAGAATTAAAGAAAGGCTTACGTCCTTTCAGATTATAATAATAGGATTTGCGAGTGTGATACTTATTGGAACGGTTATGCTTATGCTTCCCGTTTCATCAGCATCCGGGGCAGTTACACCTTTTGCTGATGCGCTATTTACAGCTACATCAGCTGTATGTGTAACAGGACTTGTTGTCTATGATACAGCTACTTACTGGTCATATTTCGGGCAGTTCGTGATACTGGTCATGATCCAGATTGGAGGACTTGGAGTAGTAACAGTAGCATCATTTCTTGCAATGCTTGCAGGAAGGAAGATAAGCCTTATGCAAAGACAGACAATGCAAAATGCCTTGTCTGCACCCCAGATGGGAGGAATAGTAAGACTTACAAGATTTATATTAATAACCTCGTTTGTAGTCGAAATTGCTGGTGTGCTGCTTCTTCTTCCTGTATTTGTACCTGAGTACGGACTAAGCGGAATATGGATGTCTGTCTTTCACTCAGTATCAGCCTTTTGTAATGCAGGCTTTGATGTAATGGGAAGAGCTACAGGTAAGTTCAGCTCCCTTACATCCTTTGCAGACAATCCATATCTTACATTTGTAATAGTAATGCTGATCATAATTGGAGGCCTTGGATTTATCACATGGGGCGATATAGTGCTTAAAAAGAGTGATTTTAAAGCTTACAGGATGCAGACCAAAGTCATAATCACCACAACACTTATCCTTATAATTGTTCCAACTATTGTATTTTATTTGTTCTGTTTTGATGAGCATCCTTTTGTTGAACGCATATGCCTGTCAGTATTTCAGGCAGTTACGCCAAGAACAGCAGGCTTTAACACAGCAGATTATACTAAAATTCCTGATGCCGGGATCATGATAACGATAATACTCATGCTTATTGGAGGATCACCGGGATCTACAGCAGGAGGCATCAAGACTACAACTATAGCAGTTTTATTTGCAAATATTATTGCAGTATTTAGAAAAAGGCAAAATGGTAACTTCTACGGAAGAAGAGTTGAAGATTCTATAGTAAAAAATGCTTCAGCAATCCTTATGTTATATGCATCACTGGCAGTAGGAGCAGCTCTTTTGATAAGTTCTATAGAAAATCTTCCGATGCAGACCTGCATGTTTGAAACATTCTCTGCAATAGGAACAGTCGGCCTGTCACTTGGAATAACAGGAGGCCTTTCACTAGTATCACATATTGTACTAAT
Organism: Butyrivibrio sp.; assembly: GCF_024699075.1. The sequence continues at coordinate 4,388 of NZ_JAILQF010000255.1, read as the reverse complement.
AATGCTTATGTTCTGGGGACGAGTTGGAGGACTTACGATCATATACGCAGCATTTTCTCATAGAGATATGAGCGCATCAAAGTACCCGGTAGAAAGCATAATGATAGGATAGGAGCAGTTATGAAATCAGTTTTACTTATAGGTTTAGGAAATTTTGGAATGCTTATTGCCAAGCAGATCCACGAGATGGGTCATCAGGTAATGGCAATCGATATTAATGAAGAAAGAGTTAATGAGACACTTCCCTATGTGACTAATGCACTTATTGGAGACAGCACCAATAAGAGCTTTCTGGAATCACTTGGAGTAAATAATTACGACGTATGTATTGAGACAATAGGCAATGATTTTCAGAACTCACTTGAGACTACCTCTTTACTTAAAGAGCTTGGAGCAAAGCTCGTAGTATCAAGGGCTAACAGAGAAGTCCAGGCCAAGTTTCTTCTAAGGAATGGTGCAGATGAAATAGTAAACCCTGAAAAGCAGATAGCCAAGTGGACAGCTATTAGATATACATCAGATCATATCCTGGACTACATAAAGCTTGATGACAGTCACGCAATATTTGAAGTTAAGCTTCCAAGAGAGTGGGTTGGTAAGAGCATAAAGGATATAAATATAAGACAGAAATACAAGATCAATATAATGGCGATCAAAGAAAATGGAAATATGAACCTTTCTTTTAACCCGGAAGATATTCTTAATGCAAATCAAACCCTTCTGGTACTTGGTGAACATAAGGCTATACAGAAATGTTTTCATATATAAATTAAATATACAAATAATATATAAGACTATAAGGGGAACCCGCAAAAGGCTATATAGTAAAAATATATAGAAAAGAGGCGATTTTTATGCAGGATATCCTATTATTATTAGTTATAATCCCATTTTTCATATTAGGTTTTTATGTTATGAAAAAAATTGATTTGTTCATGACGGAAAATGAGAATAATATAGAAGAGGAACGTATAAACCAGATATATGAAAAGAATGATCTTAGAAAGTGCAGCGGGGAGGATATAACTCATAATGAAACAAGGGCATGATACATCGGTTAATAACAAAGAACATGTACTGGTCTGCCTGTCTGCTTCTCCTACTAATCGCAGGATTATTTATGAGGCCTCTGAGCTTGCTAGCGCTTTTAATGCAAGCTTTACTGCACTTTATGTTCAGAAAGAACAGGAGAATACACTTCCTTCTGAAGAAGAAATGAGACTTCAGAATAATATAAGATATGCTGAAGATAAGGGTGCTACAATAACTACGGTCATTGGTGAAAACGTTTCTTATCAGATAGCGGAATTTGCAAGAGTATCAAAAGTCACCAAGATAGTTATAGGAAGAAGTAATACAAGCAGATATCATTTCTGGGAGAGACAGACTCTTACCGATCAGCTTATTGCGATTGCAACTGACATAGATATCTATATCATTCCCGATTCTAAAACAGATATTAAAGTTAATCAAAAGAACTGGAAGCTTGCTGAGCAGATCATTCCAACCTGGAAGGATCTTCTTATTACAGCACTTCTTCTTGTCGCAATGACAGGCTTTGGAATATTATTCAGTAATCTTGGATTTACTGAGTCCAATATTATCACGGTATATATACTTGGGGTACTTATCAATGCTATCCTTACAAGAAGTCATTTGTGTAGTTTTATAAGCTCTTTTTGCAGCGTTTTATTATTCAATTATTTTTTTACCGAACCAAGACTTACCTTCCATGCTTATGAACCAGGGTACTCTGTTACCTTCATCATAATGCTGATAGCTGCGCTTCTCACAGGATCTCTTGCCTACAGACTTAAGGACAGCGCAAGAGAGTCTTCCAGAGCAGCATTCAGGACCAAAGTCCTCTTTGACACCAATCAGCTGCTTCAAAAGAGCAGGACAGTTGATGAGGTTCTTAATGTTACAGCCAATCAGGCAATACTTCTGTCTAACTGCGATGTATATATATACCCTGTTGATGAGGGAAAATTGGGAAACGGATATATGTACTCCAAAGACAGTGGTGCAGCCACAGAGATCAGCTTAAAGGACTCAGAAGAGGAAGTACTTAAGTGGGTCCTTGATAACAAAAAAAGAGCAGGCTACTCCACCAAGGTTTATTCCAAAGCAAAATGCCTGTATCTTGCCATCAGAATCAATGGTACTGTTTATGGAATAATGGGAATTGCTGCTGACAGGATATTCAGTTCTTTTGAATATAGTGTTATACTCTCGATTCTTGGAGAATGTGCCCTTGCCATAGAGAATATCAAAAATGAAAAGGCCAAAGAGGAAGCCGCAGTTATGGCTGAGAACGAAAAGCTAAGGGCTAACCTCTTAAGGACAATATCTCATGATCTAAGGACACCTCTTACATCAATATCAGGTAATGCAAGTAATCTCTTATATCACTACAAAGTGCTTGATGATGATACAAGAGAGCAGATATTTACTGATATTTATGATGAGTCAGACTGGCTTATCAGACTTGTAGAAAATCTTCTGTCTGTTACAAGAATTGAAAATGGTGAAATGCAGATAAGCAGGACACCGGAAGTTCTTGACGATGTAATTGATGAAGCTATGAAACACATTGACAGGAATAAGACAGAGCATAATATTACCATCGATAGACCGGATGATATAGTAGTTGCAGAAATGGATGCAAAGCTTATAATTCAGGTCATTATAAATATTGTCAATAACGCCATCAAATATACTCCAAAGGGTTCTGATATAAAGGTTGGATACTATGCCAAGGGCGAAGATGTTCTTATATCTATAGCAGATAACGGCCCCGGTATGAATGACCAGATGAAAGAGCATGCTTTTGACATGTTCTATACAGGTCAGAACAAAATTGCAGATAGTAAGAAGAGTATGGGACTTGGACTTGCTCTTTGCAAAGCTGTTGTAGAAGCCCATGGCGGAAGCATATATATAGAATCTAATACACCTTCAGGATGTATTGTGACTTTTAGATTAAAAAAAGGAGAAGTAGTTCTCGATGAATAAATTTCAGGTTCTTGTAGTGGAGGATGATGCTCCAATAAGGAAGCTAATAGCTACAACACTTAAAACACATGATTATAAATATCTTCTTGCTCAAAATGGAGAAGAAGCTCTTATGCAGGCTTCAACATATAGTCCTGACGTAGTATTTCTGGATCTGGGACTTCCTGATCTTGACGGAGTTGAAGTCATTAAAAGGATAAGAGAATGGTCTATAATGCCCATAATAGTCATCAGTGCGCGAAGTGAAGATGAAGACAAGATAGAAGCGCTTGATGCAGGTGCAGATGACTATCTTACAAAACCATTTTCCGTAGAAGAGCTTCTTGCAAGGCTTCGCGTAATGCAAAGAAGAATATCACTACTTCAATCAGATACAGAGCTTGTAGAAAGCTCTGTATATATAAATGGTATACTTAAAATTGATTATGCAGCAGGCTGTGCTTATAAAAATGGTGAAGAGCTTAAGCTGACTCCAATTGAATATAAGCTTTTATGTCTTCTTGCAAGGAATACTGGCAAGGTATTAACTCACAAGTATATAACCCAGAAAATATGGGGTAGTGCCTGGGATTCCAACGTGGCTTCTCTTAGAGTTTTTATGGCAACACTCAGAAAGAAACTCGAAGATGGAACTGAAAATTCATCTCTTATCCAGACCCACGTTGGAATAGGTTACAGAATGCTCAAAGTGGATTCGGGCCAATAAAGGAATACTTCGTTATGGAATTCTGTGCCATCTTTGGTAGTCCCAAAGTTTTCCTTTGACCGTCATTTGAATAATACAATTCATACCACCGTAACAGGAAGCCCTCTTAACGAGGGCTTTTTTTAGTGAAAAATGTCACATAGACACTTGAAAGTGTCCTTGAGTAATTGAAGTGGCAAAACCATAATGTTAGATGTAAAAACAGTGATTGTTTTTTGAAAGGAATAGGCTATGGAAGAATATGTAAAGAACACATTGTCTGAGATGATAAGAGGCGATGGAGGATGGGTAGAATTTGTCTCTTATGAAGATAATAAGCTTACACTCCTGTTTAGAGCAGAGTGTTCCAAGTGCTTTATTTTAGATCGGTGCTGCGAATGGATAAAAGGTAAAATCCATGACGACATGAATACTGATGTTGAAATTGAGGCTATCAGAAAAAAGCCTTTTTTCTGGGAGACCTGATAGCTATATGTAAGTAAATATCAGGATTAGATAATGATTATATTACTCTAACGAGATGAATTGTGAGGTAAAATATGGCATTTGTAAAAGTTGTAAGACGTAGCATGCGTCCTGAAGAATGGACGGCTCTTAGATATGGATGGGTTAAAAAAGCTATTATAGATGAAAAATCTGAGATCACAGATATTGAGATACGCGATGC
>NZ_JAILQF010000156.1 GCF_024699075.1 Butyrivibrio sp. | reverse complement strand
ATGCCCAAGACTGAACATATGACAGCACATGAGTTTCTTCATAGAAATCTTGAAGGCAATAATAAGCTCGAAACATGGGATGGAGAGCTTTATCTTGAAATGCACAGAGGAACCTTTACAACAAAATCAGTATTAAAGCGTTATAACAGAAAGCTTGAAGCAAAGATAAGAACTGCTGAGATTCTTTCTGTTATGAGAAAACTTGATAATAATAAGGAATATCCTCAGGATGAGCTTGAGAGACTTTACAAGAAGATGCTTGTAAACCAGTTCCACGACATTCTTCCTGGAAGTCATATAAATCCAGTATTCAAGGATGCTATCAAAGACTATGAAGATGTTGAAGAAGGCCTTGATAAGATAATAGATGAAAAGGGACAATACTATTTGAATACACTTAATGTTCCTTTTGAAGATGTTACATTTATTGCTGATGAAAAAGGAGATATAACAAGAGAAGGAATAAAGGGCTATTATACATATCCTAAGGTTAATGGACTTGAAGCTGTTAAGATCCTTCCTTTTAAGTCATCTCAGGATTCAAAATGGATAAAGGTTACTGGATCAGAAGATAAGCTTGTTATAGAAACCCCTTTATATAAAGCTGTTTTAAATAAAGACGGAAGCTTTGCAAGTCTTTACGATATCAAAAGCAGTAGAGAATGGGTAGATGGAGCCTTTAATAAACTTCATCTGTATCAGGATGTTCCGGGAATGTATGATGCCTGGGATATTCTTCCAAATTACAAGGATGTGGAATACGAATTTACTGTAGTTAACCCAATCAGACTTTGCTATGCAAATGATACTGTCGCTGAGTTTGAAACTGTATTAAGAACACCTGAAAACAAGGCTAAGCTTAGTCCAGCCAAGGGACTTAGCACTTGGAAGATGAAGATCAGATTCTTTAAGGAATCAGGTTTTATTGAAGTAGAGCATGATGTTGACTGGGATGAAAAACATAGACTTGTAAAAGCAGAGTTTTCCTGCAACATCCTTTCAAGAGAGCTTATATGTGATACAAGTGCCGGATATATTAAGAGAGAAACTCACAGAAATACAAGCTGGCAACAGGCAAGATTTGAAGTGTGTTCTCATAAGTGGTGTGATTTTGCTGAAGAAGGCGGAGGAATAGCACTTATAAATGAAGGCAAATACGGACTTGGAGTAGAAGAAAAAGGCATGTCTATAAGCCTCTTAAGATCAAATATAAGACCTGATGTAATGTCAGATATAGGACATCATAGCTTTTCTTATGTGATTCTGCCGCATGAGGGCAATCATGTTGCTGCAAGTATCAACGAAAAGGCGCTATGCTATAACACACCGCTTGTTAAAACAGATTCTGATATTTCTGTTAAGGATATAGTCCCAGAAACAGCGCTGTTTGACGGGCTTATTCTTCAGGCTATGAAAATGTCAGAAGATGGTAAGAGTATTGTGATAAGGCTTTCTGAACAGGACGGAAGAAGAGGCGTTATAAGGCTTCCAAGAAAGGTTTTCGTCATGAATATGCTCGAAGACATAGAAAAAGAGACTGATGAAATATCATACAGTCCCTTTGAGATAATTACTATAGCCATCAACCTTTAAAATGAAGAACAGATTCTTTATTTATAGTAAATTTAATTGAATTTCTGTAATATGGAATAGAATCTATACTAAAATTAACATTTTCTTTTCCATAAGTATTTACAAGTCTATAGTAGACGTTGTGAAGACCAATATGCCGCTGCTGATCATCTTTACCATTAAGCATGATAGCAGCGGTTTTGTCTACGTCAAAACCGGATCCGTTATCTGCAACTTCAATAGTAAGATTGTCATTGTCGAGCACAAAACTTATTTCAAGAGTAGGTAATTGAATAGGTATACCTTCACTATCTATTCCAAAGCCGTGACGGATACTGTTTTCTAAAAGAGGCTGTAGTATGGTCTTAGGAACAAGAGTGTCACTTAGTTCAGGTGCTACCTGATGTATGAAGTTAATATCTTTGCCAAACCTTTTTTCCATCAGATGTACATAGGCATTGGCATGAGACAGCTCCATAGGAATAGATATGTAATCGTCCCCATAAGAAAGACCTATTCTCATGTATTCTGACAGATACTGAATCAGGTCTGCCGCATTATCGCTGTTTCCTTTTCTTACTTCTGACTGTATGGCATCAAGAGAATTGTAAAGGAAATGTGGGTTGACCTGCTCAGAAGTTCTGAGCATCTGAGCCACATACTTTTCTGATTCCTCTTTTTTGATCTGCTCAATCTGAAGCTGTATTGTGTCATACATTTGATTTATGGCCTTATTGAGCTTTCCAATCTCATCATTTGTTTTAAAAGTCTTTTTATTAGTATAGGTTCCCTGTTCTATCTCTTTAACAATAGCTGCCTGAATCTGTATTGGCTTGCTGATATAACGAGATAAGAGAATGGATATGACAGCAAGGATCAGGATTACAAACAAAATAAATAAAATGAATGAATTTAAGGTAATGCCCGTCGCTGAAAAGAATGAGGTGGGCATAGTGTGATACAACAGAAGGAGCCTGGCATTTTCTATAGGGGTGAAATACCAAAAGTCTTCATTATCATTATTGCTTACAGACTCTTCATAGCTTATAGATTCCGGAGCAAGAGCAGAAAATATATCACATATATATGTTACCTGATCTTCATCTGAAGGAGCATTTAATAGGACTCTGTCTTTGGAGAAAAGGAAGAATTCTGACCCTTCAGTGTTCTGATTATCAATAGACTGACTGGTAACGGCTGACGTTAGCTTATCGTAGTCAAGATATACTATTACATATATATCTGTATAGTCTTTATTATTGGTAATAGTAACATAATCTTTGTAGTCAGTAGACAAAGGATATACAATTGGTATAGTACGTGAGCTTTTATGTATAGGACTGGTTCTTTCAGAAAGCCAGGTAATACCCTGAATCTGAGAGAGATCCTCATCTGTAAGCAGCGTTTGAATGGACATGGATGATGACCAGTTATAAGAAAAGACATTTCCTGTTTTTGGAGCGTAGGCCATCGTGGAATCGATAATATAATCAGATACCTGCAGATCTGACAGATAAGACTGTAAATCTTTTTGTTGAAGGTGAATAGTCGACTCTTCATCCTGTTCTCTTAAAAGAAGAGATGCAAATTCTTCTGTACCAAAAATGGATACAAACCTTCTTGTTATCACTTCATAGTGCATGCTTAGGGACTCTGAAGCCGAAGTGGCCTGGGCATAGGACTTTTTATAAAACCATTTGTCATTTCTTCCTGAATAGATAAGTAAAGACAATGCTCCTATAAAAAATACCACAGCCATAATAATGACAAAAAGGTACAGGCTTATTTTTTTGAATAATGGTTGATCCTGAAATTTAAGCTTCATTATAACTCCATAATGTTAACTGTTCTGAAAATCAGATGGTGTGCAGCCATACACATTTTTAAAGGCTCTTGAGAAGGATCTGTAGTCACTATAACCAAGTGCGTCAGCAACTTCCATCACTGTCTGATTATCCGATCTTAGAGCTTGAGCCGCATATTCCATTTTGGTCTGCAATAGGAAATCTCTTAAGTTGGCTCCGGTTTTTTCTTTGAAATATGTTGCAAAATATGATGGAGATAAATGCACACTTCTTGCAATGTCTTCAAGCTTTATATGCTTAGCGATATTCTCTTTGATGTATTTTTGGGCATTCACAACAATATCATCATCTATGCCACTTATATCAACACGTTTTTCTGCCTGTGGATTTGAATATCCATATATGGCATCAACAAGATCCGAAAGCTTACAAAATGTGTTACATAGCCAGTCAATGATCTGCTGGGTATTTGCGCACTGGTACAGTTCCTGACTGCTTGCAAAATCGTTGATGTTTTCCTGCATTATGTTCGAAAATTCTTTTTGAATCTGTGCAAAAAGAGCATAACACATACTGTATACATAATTTGGAGGTGGCATCTTAACGTATAAAAGACTGTTAAAGAAGTCATTGCAAAAGCTTTTTATAGCAGCTTTATCTCTTTTGACAATATGTTGAACTAAAGGAAGGCAGTCAATTTCCTGTAGCCTTAAGGTAGGCGCAGTTGTACATATAACTTCGCTTGGGAATATGCGAGAGTTTGTTTCAAACAGCTTATAGCTTAGAGCTGTCATAGCTCTTCCGTATGAATAGGAAGCATTTGTAAGCTGATTGACTATGTCTCCTATGCCTATAAGAGGCTCAGGATAGCCGTTACTTGTCATAGTATCGATGATCTTCATTGCCAGATGAAAAGGTGTTTCTTCTGATATGTTAAAAAGAGCTGCAAGTTTTACAGAATCTATTTGCCAGAAGACATGACTAGTATTTGAAAATGTGCCATTTAAAACATGTAACATTTTTTCAGGTTCTTTGATTTCGTTATCATACTGAAGGACCATCATGTAACAGTTACCAAATCCTATGGACAGATCAAGACTTTGAAGAAAGCTGCTGATAGATGAAATATCACTGTATTTACCTTCTATAAGTCTGTTAAAGTAATTGTCTATAAGGTGCTGAGTGTATTTTTGATTAACAGGAGTCTGACTGTATTTGGAATGTTCAAGACATATCTGACCTATCTGATTGTTTAATTCTTCAGCATTTACAGGCTTTAAAAGATAAGCCTTAGCACCCTGTGCAATGGCCTGCTGAGCGTAGGAGAATTCACTAAAGCCGCTAAGAATTATAAAATCTGTACTTATGCCGTTGGCTCTTGCTTCTCTTATCATATCAAGGCCGCTCATTCCGGGCATATTGATATCTACAACAGCAAAGTCCGGCTGCCATTCAAGAAGAAGCTTAAGAGCTTCAACACCGTCACTTGCAAGCCCTACAAGCTTTATCTGAAATCTGTCAAAATCAATTATATTCTGTAAACCGCTCAATACTGACTGTTCATCATCTACTAAAATAGCGGTGATGGTTTTGCTTTCCTGCATTTTAAATTTCCTCCGCCCAATAATTTTATCACATCTAAAAAAGTGTTACATGTCGACTTCCAAAAGAATGAAAAAGTGTTACATACTAAGTTGAAAAAGTCCTTTAGACTAAAAAACCAAAATGATAACATTTATCTATCAGATGGTTCATATAGCAAAAAGGAGGGAAACTATGAAAAAGAAAATCATCAGCGCGATGCTTGCAGGAACAATGGTTCTTTCACTTGCAGCATGCGGACAGGAAGCTACATCAACTTCCACAGATTCTTCAACAGGTGCGCAGGAAACTGCTACATCTTCATCTGAGACTGCTTCAGAAGATGGTATAACAATTACAATGTGGACGAATGATCGTCACGATATGGATTATATCCAGGAAGCAATTGATACATTTAATTCCACTAATACTGATGGCATCACAGTAGAGTTCCAGACTATAACAGATAACTATGCAAACCAGATTCAGCTTGCATATCAGGGCGGAACAGCACCTGATATCGTAACAGGTAACGGATCTGATATTTCCATCAACAATTTTGCTGACACAGGAATCGTTATTCCTCTTAATGATTACATTGAAGCAGATGAAGAATATCAGAAGGTCAATGACCCATACAATCACATGTATGAAGGCTACAACGTTAAAGATGGTAACATCTACAGCGTATATTCAGGAGTTCGTTCAGGTGTAAGAGTTGAATATAATACATCACTTATCACTGAAGAGATTCCTTCAAAACTTTCAGATTTTGTAACACTGGCACAGGAAGTAACAGATGAGGGCGCAGGTTCCTATTATGGAATCGGTCTTACATCATCAGGTCCTTTTGGAAGACTTCTTGAAGCTTCAGCACAGATGTCAGGAATTACTCCTTATGACTATGTAAACGGTAAGTTCGATTTCAGCGGATTTAAAGAAATCGTAGAAATAGGTAAAGGTCTTGTAGATGCATCATATCCTGATCAGCAGGGCGTTGATAACATGAGAGCCCTCTTTGCAGAAGGCCAGTTCGCACTTTGGAGCAATGCTTCTCAGGAAGTATCAGTATTTACTAATCAGATCCCGATCACAGAATTTGAATGGGGTGTTGCAGAAGTTCCTACACTTGATGGAACAGTAACAGGTGCCCTTAACATGGTTCCTCAGAAGGGTTATTACATTCTTTCATCAAGTCCTAATCAGGAAGCTGCATGGAAAGTAATCTCTTACCTTCAGTCAGAAGCAGTACTTAAGACATATCTTGAAAATGGATATTGTCTTCCTATAACAGATTATATGTCTGGTATCGTTGATTCTTCACAGACCGGCAGAATGGCAGACTTTGCTACACAGGATTACGAAGATGTATATCCTCCGGCACCTGCTATCAACCTTACAGGCGATGATTATGGAACAGTTCTTTGGAACGCTGTAATGGGTTATGTAGATGTTGATGAAGCAATTGAAGACCTTAACACAAGATATAATGAAGCACTTGAAGCAGACGTTGCATCCGGAACAGTTAAGAGACTTGTGATCAAGGATTATGATCCACTTCACCCAAGTAAGGGAACAGCTGAGTATCTTTCAGAGTAATACTTAATAACATGAAAGGGGATCTTAACAGGTCCCCTTTTATTAAAGAAGAGGGCGGCAATAGTATGAAAATTTTAAAAAAGTTTAAGCCAGGCGGATCTCATGAAGGACTAGCTTCGTTTTTGATGCTACTGCCTGCAATTATTTTCCTGTGTGTTTGTTCAATATATCCTTTTATATGGATATTCAAATATATTTGTTATAACTACAACGGATTTACAGCAACATATACAGGCTCAGCCAATTTTGAGAGAATGCTTTCAGATAAGACATTCTGGATGAGCGTAGTACATACCTTTGAATATGCTTTTTATAAGCTTATCTTTATAATTCCACTTGCCCTTATAATTGCAGTTATACTTCATACAAAGATAAAAGGAGCTAATTTCTTCCGTGGAATTTACTTTATGCCTACAGTTATAAGTTCTTCAATTGCAGGTATGATCTTTACATTTATTTTTGCGACTAAGAATGGTATTTTAAATTCTTTACTTGAGACTTTGCATATTATATCATCGCCAATCCCGTGGCTTACAGGTACAGATGTAGTAATGGCTGCAGTAACTATACTTGCAATATGGGGAGGCTTTGGTAATTACATGCTGTATTTTACATCAGGTATGGATTCCATATCCAATGATGTATATGAATCAGCTAAGATAGATGGAGCAAACGGTGTACAGACATTTTTCTATATAACACTTCCTATGCTCTCACCCGTACTTAAAGTAGTACTTATGCTTGCTATAACAGGTGCATTTAAGGATTATGAGGCTATCATGGTTCTCTCTGATGGTGGTCCTGGTAATAGATCAATGGTAATGTTCCTGTATATTTACAGAATGATATTCGGATCAGCAACTTCCTCATCTGCAATTCAGATTGGATATGGTGCGCTTCTTTCAGTAGTCGCTGCTGTAATAGTTGGTATCGTGACTGCGATTTATCTTTTTGTATCTAGAAAGCTTGATGAAGTAGTCTAAAGCAGAAGACTAAAAGGAGGAAAGAAGATGGAAGGACGTGCGGTTGTATCCACAAAGGGAAAGATAATACATGCAATTATATGGCTTTTATTGGCATTTCTCGCTGTTGCAACAATCTTCCCTGTTTTATATGTAGTATTTGGTTCATTTAAAGAAAATGCTGAACTTTTGGTTGGAGGAAGTAATATTTTTCCTACCAAATGGGTAATTCAGAATTATATTTCAGCCTGGAATCAGGCCAACTTTGCAGTATATACCAAAAATAGTGTTTTTCTTGCTCTTGGAGTTATGATCGTATCTTTGGTTAATTCCAGTATGGCAGGATATGTATTTTCAAGAAGTAAGTTCAAGATCAAAGAACTTGTATATGGAATCTTTATTATGTTCATGTTCATAAATGTGGGATCTGTTTCATTAAGACCTATGTATGAACTTGCAATAAAGCTCCATCTTAATACTTCACTTCTTGCAGTTATTTTAATATCTGCAGGTGGTGGTCAGGCAACTTATATATTCCTTTGCAGAGGATTTGTAAATTCAATTCCAAAAGAACTTGATGAGGCAGCTAAGATTGACGGATGTACATTCTTCCAGACATTCTATATGATCATCCTTCCTCTTCTTAAACCTGTAATGGGAACCATTGCACTTCTGTCTTTCAGACAGGGATGGAATGAATATATACTTCCTCTTGTATTTACAATGACCAATGATTCCAAGAGACCACTTACTGTTGGTGTTAACATGTTAAAGAATGCTGGTGATGGTACAGCGGCCTGGAATATAATGTTTGCCGGCGCTACTATAGCTATTATACCTATGCTTTTGATATACTGTATATTTAGTAGGAACTTCATGAGCGGAATGACAAGCGGTGCAGTAAAGGGATAATACGTGAATATGAGTTGGGAATTAGGATATGAAGGCTTTATATGTCAGTACATGGTTTCAAGACCTGAAGTTACTGATTATGAAACAGATATAAAGGACAATGATCAGTTCAGACTTGAAAAAAGACTGAGAGAGGATGTAGGACAAGAGCTTGATCATAACGAAGCGATTTGTGATGACTTTACTATTGCTATTGAAAGAAATAACGGTTTTGTTAACAGGTCAGCCTTTTATTCAACTCTTAAGAAAATAAAGATGCAGGTATCTACTGTACTTGTTTTGGACAAAGATATTACAGCCACTATAAGACTATGGTCTTATATGGCTGTAAGTCTTTTTGTTAATGGAGAAGCTGTAGGTCAGATAGATAAGCCTGTATATAAACCGATTCAATATGTGGACCTGAATATCAGTCTTAAAAAAGGTGAAAATGTCCTGATCCTTAATTGTATAAATCTTGGAGTCAGAGATACCAGAAATATAGTTGGAATACAAATAGTAGATGGCGCTGATCATATTAAAGTCACCCTTTATGATAAGTCTTTAAGAGATGAAGTATATGATAAATACAATTATCTATACGGTATAAAGACTGATGGTAAAAGACTTATGCTCGGAGATAAGAAAGTTTGTATTTCCTATTCCAACAGAAGTATGGATTATGAAGAGCGGTCTTCGAACGAAGAGATAGAAGCAACTGGAAGTTATACTGTTCCTGATGATAAAGAACTCGTTATGATATCACTTCGATCCGATGATCCTGACAGGAAATATACTCTTAACAGAATTATAGAGTTTGATGATGCCTGCAGATCAGTCTATGAATCGAATGAAGAAAATAAAGATACCAACAGATATTTAAAGCATATAGCAGATATTAAATCTGCAAACAGAGGAGAATTTGGCTTTTCTATAATGAATATTCTTGCAAGAAAGGCTCTTAATATCTATGACATTAAAGATAGAGACCGGTTACTTAAGGATCTTGATCTTATTGAAAGAAGAGTTGATTGCTCGGATTTTCTTATCTGTGGTTTGATCAGATATCTTAAGAACTATGAGATAGATGAGCAGCTATCTTGTAGGATCAAAGAAGTACTTTTGAACTTCAGATATTGGATGAATATGGACGGAAGTGATGGAATGTGCTTTTGGAGTGAGAACCATTCCCTAATGTTCTATTCATGCATGATGCTTGTAGGACAGATGTATCCTGATGATATATTTGTAAGAGCCCACATGACAGGTGAAAAGCTTAGTAAATACGGCAAGGGTAAAGTAGAAGACTGGCTTTTTGATGTGGAAAAATACGGTTTTGAAGAGTTTTTAAGTGCAACGTATTTAAATGTGACCTTTGCAGCCCTTCTTAACCTGGTCGATTATGCAGATAAGGATATATCTAAAAGAGCTACATTGTTATGTGACAAAATGCTAAGACAGTTATCTATCCATACCTTTAAAGGGACTATGATAGCTCCAATGGGAAGAGTATATAGAGGTGCTATAAGGCCATATAAAGAAGGCGACCAGGCAATCGTTCATTGTATAGATAAAACAGCACCGGTCACCATAGGAGAAGGCTGGCTTTCATATCTGTCAACAAGTAAATACAAGTTTTCAGATGAGTTTAAAAATCTTATGCATGAAGATGCTGATATTTGTTATAGTAGTGGAAATTCTCTTATTATGCTTAAAAAGACAAAGGATTATTGTCTTACGTCTGTACAGTCAAAAAGAACAGATGATTTTAAAAGATGGGAAAATGTAAGAATAAGTGCAGTATCAGGCAGATCTGATATTGATACTCATGAATATCTTAAATCAGCTAATGAGAGTTTTCATGGGACAACATTCTTTGAACCAGGTACATATGGATATCAGCAGCATATGTGGTATGCTGCGCTTTCTGGTGAAGCTGTCATATTTGTAAATCATCCTGGTGCCATGTCAGAAGATTCCGGTATGAGACCTGGTTATTGGCATGGTAACGGTGTTATGCCGGCATTATGTCAAAAGGGAAGTATTCTTGGAGCTGTTTATAATATTCCCAAGAATCATCCTGTAGGATTTACACATATCTTTTTGCCTGAAAATAAATTTGATGAAGTCATCAAAGAAGAAAATTATATATTTGCAAGAAAAGATAATGGATATATTGCCATATGGTGTAGCGATAAGCCCGAAGAATACATGGACAGGCTTATAGGCTGTGAGCAGAGGATATATTCAAGGTGTCATGCATATGCTGTTATATGCGGATCTTCCAGCGAAGATACTGATCTTGACAGCTTTATAAGTAGGGTTAGAAAGCTTGATATATCTTTTTCTAAAGAGCAAAAAGAACTAAAAATAGGTGAACGCATGCTTGTAAAATGGTACCAGAGTAAAGATGAGACACAGGTTATATAAATAATAAACCTCCGCCAGGATGAAAATGACATCTTGGCGGAGGTTTTAAAGTCGATAATTATTTCATTACAACGAGTTCGTATTCTCTTGATCCAACACCTATTTTCTGAGCATGTTCAAGTGTCTCAGCCCAGGAAACATTAGGATTACTGTTATGCCATACATCTCCATGATCATGGAAGTGCTCCTTGGCCATATTATCGCCAAGCTGGCTGTTTCTGATAGGTTCTGCTTTCTGACAAAGGTCAACGCAGGCCTGATCAAGAGCAACTGGATCAAAGGATGCAAGCATTCCTATATCTGGAAGAATAGGAGCGTCATTTTCGCCGTGACAGTCGCAGTTAGGTGATACATCTGTAATTAGACTTATGTGGAAGCAAGGTCTTCCTGAAACGACAGCTGCTGTATACTCAGCCATCTTTCTTCCGAGCATCTGAGGTGCATCTGCGTTATCATTTTCAATAGCATCAAAAGCACATGCTCCTATGCAGCGGCCGCATCCTTTACAAAGCTCAGGATCTATCCATGCTTTATTGTCTTTATAGCTGATAGCATCAGATCCGCATTCTCTTGCACATCTATGACAACCTTTGCACTTATCTGTTATTACATGTGGATGTCCGCTGTTATGCTGTTGCATTTTACCGGCACGGCTTCCACATCCCATACCTATATTCTTTATAGTTCCGCCAAAGCCTGCCTGCTCATGACCTTTAAAATGGCTAAGTGAGATAAAAATATCTGCGTCCATTATGGCTCTTCCAATATAGGCTTCCTTGCAGTATTCACCATTCGGAACGGGAACGATTATGTCATCTGTTCCCCTAAGTCCGTCAGCAATTAGGATCTGACAGCCTGTTGTAACAGTATTAAAACCGTTGATATTAGCACAGTCCAAATGTTCTAGAGCATGTTTACGGCTGCCGGGGTAGAGCGTATTACAATCTGTAAGAAATGGTAAGCCTCCAAGCTCCTTGACAACATCTGCAACAGCCTTGGCATAATTAGGTCTCAAGAATGCAAGGTTACCAAGTTCTCCAAAATGCATCTTGATAGCTACAAATTTGCCGTCCATATCAATAGTATTAATTCCAGCTGTCTTAATAAGCTTCTGAAGCTTTGCCGTAAGGCTGACTCCAAGAACAGTCCTGAAATCGGTAAAATAAACTTTTGATTTCTCCATTTAAAATCTCCTATCTGTTTTGCCAATTGCGTTACTGATATAAGCTATTATATTTGCCCTTATAATAGCTTTTTAAAGCTGCTATATCAGTTTACTTTCGTGATCATCTTTTTTAATTTATTAAGATGAAGTTGTCAAAAGATTTTTTTGACACTTGTCATATCACATTTAAAATATACTACATTAAAGAGCTTAATAATATAAGTATTTTTAAATAAACTATGAAAAAAAGGTATGTTTATAAGATGAGTTCATTAAACTTCCCGACTTTAAGTCATCTTTTTCACTGCATTTCTTGTTGACACAAATAGATACCAGACCTATAATTGCAGATTGTGGGGTTAGCAACCGCTAACGAAGGAGAATGAGTGATGACTAGTATTAGGTACAAAATGGTAGAAAGTCTTTTTCGTATGCTAAAGGTCAATAAGATGCTGGCAAAAGAAGGCAGCGATTTTGATAAGATGCTGAAAGACTTTTCTGAAAAACAAAAGAAAGATCTTAAAGTTCCCTATAAAAAACTTGAAAAAAATTTTGATATTAGAACAGAGGATATAGCTGGTACACGCTGTTATATTATTAAAAAGAAGAACTCTGATCCAAAGGTTGCTGTGTTATATCTTTTTGGAGGCGGATATATAATGCCTCCTGATCCGGGTGATATAGTTTTATGTAGTCAGATAGCAGATAACTCAAATGCTGAAGTATGGTTCCCAATGTATCCTATGGCGCCCGATCATAAGCTTGTAGAGACACTTTCAAGTTCGATTCTTGTTTATAAACACATATTGGATAGGTATACAAGTGATAATGTAAGATTCTTTGGTACATCATCAGGCGGAGGACAGGCTCTGTCATTATGCAGTTATATTAAGCATAAAGAGAAGGATATACCAATGCCAGGAAAGCTTGTGTTACAATCGCCTAGAGCCCAGGTTCCACCAAGTAGAGAGCAGAAAATGAGAATGAAGGAACTCGAGAAATATGATGTGATGATTCCAATAGGATTTTTTGATAATATTGCGCCTGTCCTTGCAGGTAAAGATGATGCTTATCTTCTTAGCCCTATTCTTGATGATATGACAGGATTTCCAATGACGCATGTCTTTTATGGAACACATGAAGTAATGTACGC
>NZ_JAILQF010000107.1 GCF_024699075.1 Butyrivibrio sp. | reverse complement strand
CCCATTCCACCTCCCATTCCGCCTCCCATGGAGGAGACGGAACCGGAAGCTACAGAATCAAGAGTTATTTCTTCTACTGATTCACCGTTAATAGAAACTGTATAAGTCTCATCAAGTTCAAGTTCTGGACTGCTGAATATAACTGCATTACCACTCTTTGCTACAGTATATTCATATATTACGTTACCTTCGGAATCAGATATTGTTATGACATCACCTGATTCATAATCGCTGTCAAGTGTTACTACGAACGAGTTCTGCTCTGAGTTTTCAGAGAATGTTTCAAGCATTCCTGAATTACCAAGTGCAATAATTGTTCCTCCGTGGATAACCAGGTCGCCGCCACTTTCAGTACCGGAGTCAAGAGGTCCGTTAGCGCCATCTTCAGGTCCATCAACTATAATGTTACCGCCATAGATTATAAGATCTCCGTTAGAATCAAGGCCATCACCGGCTGAATTTACATAAATGTTACCACCATAAATCGCAAGACACTGAATCTCTGTATCTGTATCAGTCTCATCTTCTGATGAAGTTGTACTGTCATCAGTATTAAATGTCTGATCAGAAGGAGCACCCTGTTCTTCAGAACCGGTAGCATCTGCTTTTTCTGTATTATCTGCTGTTTCAGTAGTATCAGTGCTGACATCATCTGTGCTGTCGTCAGTATTATCAGAACCTGAGAATCTCTCACCCATGCTTCTGCCACCAATACCACCGCCCATCTGACCGCCGCCCATCATCATTGTTGAAGTGGTTGTGCCGCCTCCGGCATTCATTCCGTCATCAGATGCTGTAATGTCTATATCTCCGTCATAGATATTGATAAAATAGCCTTCTATACCTTCATAGCTTGTCTCTATTACTATAGTTCCATTTTCAATATCCACCTGGTTGTCAGCATGTATACCATCATCCCCTGTAGATATTGTAATATCACCATCTATGATATCCACATAATTGTCACTGTGAATTGCATCGTCCTGGCTGTTTATAACAAATGTTCCACCGGAAATTGTGATCGTATCACCTGCTTTGATACCCTTATAAGAGTCTGACTCTTCTTCGGTAGTATCAGTTGTTTCTGCTGTTTCAGTAGATTCTGAATCTGTTTCTTTAGTATCAGTTTCTTTAGTATCAGTTTCTTCAGCATCTTCTGACTTTGTGCTATCCTGTTCTGTGCCCTCTTCTGCATTTCCTGGAATCTGGCCATCAGCATCAGACATGTCTGGCATATCGCCCATAGAAGGCATATCGCCCATAGAAGGCATTTGGCCATCTGATTCTGACATATCCGGCATCTCACCATCTGAGCCGCCCATTGAAGGCATCTCGCCTTCTGAGTCGTCCATTGAAGGCATCTCGCCTTCTGAGTCGTCCATTGAAGGCATTTCGCCTTCTGAATCAGAATTCCTGCTGCCCATCTGGCCGCCACCCATGCCTCCAAGCATCATATCATCACCTGTATGAGCACTTGCATTTTCATATCCACCGCCTGTAAGAATATCAAAGTCTCCGCCCGAGATATCAACATTCGTTACTGCTGAGATACCATCATGTTCAGCTACGATCGTAAAGCTTCCGCCTGTGATCGTTATATAGCCTTTATCTTCATCTGTATCATTATTTGCTTTTATACCGTCATTACCCGCTGTCAGGTTGAAAGTACCATCACATATACGAACTGAGTCTTTACCAAGAAGTGCATTATCATCTGCTGTTACTGTGATAGTTCCACCTGTTATTACCAGATCATCCTTACTCTTTATACCATGTCCGCCTTCAGCTACTACCACAAGTGATCCTGTTCCATTTATAGTAAGATCGCTTGATGAGTATATAGCTGCATCTACATCAGCAGCCACAGCTGCTTCACCACTAAGATCATAAGATTCAATAGTATTTTCTGAACTTTCTTCAAGTGTTATGAACACCTTGTCTGCTGTCGCAACATATATGCAGGGCAGAGAATCATTGGTTATGGTCACACCATTCAATACTATCTGAACTTTAGCATCAGCCGCATTAACTATGATCTGCTGATCAGTAAGAGTACCGCTTAAGACATATGTGCCTGCTGTGATGATATAAAGATCACCATCAAGCTCGTATGCACCGCCGCTTGTATAATCTTCCAGGTCGTCAAGATCTATATATACAGCTGAGCTTTCTGTATAGGACGGATCCAGATCTCTATCAGAGAAGATTCCGTCCTCATCAGCGCTAATATCAGATGTAACCGAGACCACACCCAACTTTTCAGCATTCATAAATACAATAGTAAGCAGAACCGACAGGATGGTAATTATGATACAAATCAAACTTGTGTGTTTGCTAAAAGACATAATTATCTTGCTCCTATATGTATTTTACTGATATTCGCCGTTGTAACTTACAAGTACTGCACTTTCAACATGTTCCTTATTGCTAAGAGTTGTAACAAATTCTGCATCTGAAGAATTAAGTCTTACTTCATAAGTAAGTTCAATGCTGCCCTTACGTGCTGTCTTACCTTTAAGGATGAGCTTTTCTGTATTAGACTGTATGAATTCCATTACGCCTTTTTCTGCAGAAGCATCATCAAGTGATACAACGATTATGTAAGGCTTAACATATGATTTACGATTAACAAATACTACAAGGATAAGTCCGACCATGATACTACCAAATACTGCAAGAGGAATCATACCAGCTGCAAGGATAATACCAACTGCGATTGACCAGAACAAAAATGCTATATCAAGCGGATCTTTTATAGCTGTCCTGAAACGAACGATAGACAACGCACCGACCATACCAAGTGAAAGAACTACATTAGATGTTACTGCGAGGATTACAAGTGTTGTAATCATGGTAAGTGCTATAAGAGTTACACCAAAACTGGGAGAATACATAACTCCCTGAAAGGTCTTTTTGTAGATAAAAAAGATAAATACGCCGATACCAAAAGCCAGGGCAAGGGCTATTACCATATCTAAAATACTAACTGATGTTACATTTTCCAAAAAGCTTGATTTAAAAATATCACTGAAAGTCACTGTTATATCTCCTTTTATTCTGAATTATTGGATTTAGGTTTTCTTCATTCAAAGATTCTGCATATCGCATACTTTGAAAATGCTGTTGCTCTGGTATCTTCGACCTGGACAATCTCTCTTACTATGTCAGGAAGGAAATTGTCCCACTTTACTTCCAGAACTATAACGTCAGGTGCTACTGGAATCGTCACACACTCAGGATTAAGAAAATCTGTACATCTAAGTCCGCTTCTTATGTGGTGATCAAGCGTCACTCTGACATTTCCCGCAGGATATGTAAATGGATCTCTTGTATAATCAACGATTGTCTTTGGTCTTAGACCATCATTTTTCATCCCTCTGTACAATTCTCTTACAAGAGGATGCTCATGATCTTTCATCCATTCAAAATCGTTATCAACGATCCTTTGACACTCCTGTGCTGTTAATGATGCCGATTGCTTGAATCCGATATCTACACGTTTACTCTTTTTTTCAAGATGAATGACGGATGTATTATTGTTATAAAAGCGGATACGATATTTATCTCGATCTCTTACCCCGTCCAGCTTCTCTTTTAAAGCTTTATCATCATATGAATCAAAGTAAAGACTTCGTATCATATAGCAGCCGGTTGGCCCTACATGCTTGTCCTGTTTTAATACAGCCCTGAGTCTTTGTCGTAAAACGTAGTAATCAGATAAGCTGATACTGTGTTTAATTTCGTGTCTACCTTGCATATGATCGCTCTCCTTTGAGAACGATTCTACGCACCTATCCTAAATTCAAAATAAAACAAAAATAAAACAAAAATTATTAATTGCAGATATTTAGTGACTTTTGGGGCATTTCACCTCCTACTCTTCCATATCCATGGCTTTATATATAAGTTCCATACTGTAGCCCTTTCGGTACAAAAAGGCCATTATCTTCTGCTTTTCCTTATATTCCATATCAGAAGAATAATTCTTTTTATTAAGAAGATGGCGGATCTGCTCCATTTCTGCTCCGCCATCATTATCTGAATACTCTTGTTCAAGAATCTCATTTATAAGATCTCTATCTATACCCTTTTGCATAAGATCCTGACTGATTCTCTTCTTACTTCTGGACTCCATATAATATCTGACATAATCCGATGCATATCTCCTGTCATCCAGGTATTTATAGCTCTTCACATACTCTATAGCTTCATCTATGCTCACTTTTGGATAGCCGCCATCATTTAGCTTCTGGGTAAGTTTATATTCTGTATAATCTCTTTTTTGCAAAAGATTCATAGCACGAAGTATAGCTCTCTTGGTAAGAACCTCCCTGACTATGACATCATAGGTTATCTGATCTATCTCCATGCCTGCTTCGAGCTTGTACTTACGGATTTCTCCTTTATATAAAAGAAATGCTTTCTCTCCGTCTATGTATACCTGGCATCTTTTTTTATCATAATCCTGTACTGATGTTATTATCATCTTCTCTATACCTCGTCCTTAACTATAGTCTGATTCTGTTTCTGCTTGTAAGGCTCTAGTAATGTGCCCGGCAAGGCGTACCTATAAAATTAGCGACCCGGAGCCTAGTCTCGGATCGCTAATACTAAGCAAGTATCAGAATGAGAATCCAGACTGCCTTAGGCAATCTCTAATTCTTAATCTTCTGAAGCTGCTTTCTTCTTTGTTGTCTTTTTAGCTGCAGTATCTTCTGCTCCGGCATTATCAGCTGCCTTTGCAGCCTGTGCCTTTGAGAATTCATCTGCAGGAAGGTTATAAAACTCACGAACCTTTCCTTCAATCTCAGCCATGATCTCAGGATGCTCTTCAAGATATGCCTTTGCATTCTCACGGCCCTGGCCGATCTTCTCGCTATTGTACTGATACCAAGCACCTGACTTGTTGACAATATCTATGTTAGCTGCAAGATCGAGAATATCACCTGACTGTGAGATTCCCTTACCAAACATGATATCAAACTCTGCTGTCTTAAATGGCGGTGCAATCTTATTCTTAACTATCTTAACTTTAGTATGGTTACCAACTACTTCTCCGCCAGCCTTGATAGAATCTGTACGACGAACATCAAGACGAACTGATGAATAGAACTTAAGAGCTCTACCACCTGTTGTAGTCTCAGGATTACCAAATAGAATACCAACCTTCTCACGGAGCTGGTTGATAAATATTACAGTACAATTGGACTTACTGATTACTGCTGTAAGCTTACGAAGAGCCTGAGACATAAGTCTTGCCTGAA
Organism: Butyrivibrio sp.; assembly: GCF_024699075.1. The sequence continues at coordinate 1,808 of NZ_JAILQF010000107.1, read as the reverse complement.
GACCTACATGAGAATCTCCCATCTCACCATCAATTTCAGCCTTAGGAACAAGAGCTGCTACAGAGTCGACTACAACGATATCAATAGCACCTGAACGTACCATTGTCTCTGTGATCTCAAGAGCCTGCTCTCCGCTATCCGGCTGAGAGATATAAAGATTATCGATATCTACGCCAATATTTCTTGCATATACAGGATCAAGGGCATGCTCAGCATCTATAAATCCGGCAATACCGCCTCTCTTCTGAACTTCTGCGATCATATGAAGTGTAACTGTTGTCTTACCTGAAGATTCCGGTCCGTATATCTCAACAATACGTCCCTTTGGAATACCACCAAGTCCAAGAGCAATATCAAGGCTGAGTGAACCTGTAGGTGTAGTCTCAACGCTCATCTGATTAGTGGGATCACCCAGTTTCATAACTGCGCCTTTACCGTATTGCTTTTCAATCTGTCCAAGGGCAGCTTCAAGTGCTTTCTGTTTTTCTTCTCTTTCCATACTTTCCTTTCCTGCGCATACGCGCACAACCTCTTGTATTAAGAGATTCTTCCTCTCCGGCAGATATTTTTATTATTTTGAAAAAATATAGGATGTACTTCTATGTACAGGATCAAAAAACGCATCCTATACATATTTAGAATTGCATGACTGTAATTCTATGTACTAATGATATAGCTAATGAAATCCAGTGATAATGCGATAAACTCATCTCCCGCCACATTGATCACATGATCTATTTTAGGGTATATCCTGCCGGTTGTCAATAATTTTAGCATTTTTTGTGCTAGATTTTTAATCTTAAATGCTGAAATGTCTGGCAGATATGCCTCAGATATTTTCAGAACTTTAAGAACATTAAAATGTTAGCATGAAGGAGACTTGTTTGCAACTTCTAAAAAACAGCAACCAAATATCGTTTTTGCGATATCTGATCGCCGCTTTTATTTTCAAAAAATCTTACTACCATCAAGACTTTTCTACCAACCAAACGTGATTTTTCTTACTTATTAAAACAAATAAATCTTCCGCCGTAATGATTGATTGAATGTCTAGTAAATAAATTAATTTTTAGATCTCTGTGTTGCCCCAATATATTCTTTCCTAACTCTATGTGTCATCAAATCAGCCTGTCTTGTTGGTACAGGAATGTGGCTGTCTTTTGTGATAACCATATTGGTTAATTTCATTGCAGTATCCAAATCTATCTTGTTTCCAACTGAAAGAAAAATAGGCTTTACATTTTCAGCTGTCCTTAACACTCTGCCATACACTTCTCCATCAATGATAATATCTGTGTAAGCCCCTGCATTGCTTTCTGGCATTATAAAGTCTACATCATTTATTTTGTAATAGCTTTTTGCAATTCCTATAGTAGGCTTTTTTATTTGTATGCCTGCATGAGTAGCTAGACCCATATGCCTTGGGTGAAGGTAACCATTTCCATCAAAGAAAATGACATCTACATCTGTTTCCAACAGGCTATATACTTCCTCGAATAGCGGAAGTTCTCTGAATGCCAAACAACCTGGAATATATGGAACATCTACTTTCTTTACAGTATATTTTTCTTCTATAACTTCAAGCGAAGGAAACTCTAATACTACAATACAACAATTTGCGTATTCATCCTCCCCCTTTTTCCAATAGACTAAATCAACTCCGGCAATCTTTTTAATAGCAGAAATAGACACTGCATTATGCAGGTCTATTTCTCTCATAAACTCTATTTGTTTTTTTATAAAAATTTCTTCCTTATCCATCATTTATAATCCAAAATACTTCTTATAATTGAATTTTTCGCCATCAC
>NZ_JAILQF010000095.1 GCF_024699075.1 Butyrivibrio sp. | reverse complement strand
TTTACAAAAGTCTGTAGATAATTGACCGGATCCTACCCCAATTTTGATGATATCGTCTTTTGATATATCCTTACCTTTACCATTTACAGATGTTGTATGCTCGCCCCAGTATGTGTCGCTGTAAGTAATGTCATAGGCCGGTGCCAGTTTCCATCCCTGCTGGTCAGTATGTATAAAAGAGAAATTTTTTGTATGGTCATCTTGGTTATGTGAGGCGATATTGAAAGTCATTATCCTGTAAAGCTGTTCTTTGTCAAATGTTGCATCTTTGGTAAGTGCACGAGTCAATTTGAAATATGTTTCATAGTCACAAGATGGTGTACGAAAATCAGCTTCAAGGAGAGCGGCAAATGTGATAGTAAATATCTTTTCTCCATTTTTCCTGTCAAACCTTTCGGTTTTAAAATATCCGTCGCATACAGAAGACGGGATCAGCGACGTGGCGGTCATGACTATTCCGCAATCTTTGGCACATAATGAATAATCGTATTCGCGCTTGCCACTTATTTCAGGATCATTTTTGGATGGAAATTTAACTATCCAATCACGATTGTCCTCGGAAAGAAGTATTTTAGGCCGAGTACCTCCGCTTGAACCACCAAGCTTAAACAAAATGTCTAATTGGTCTGAACTTTTTGATGAGAGAATCTTTTCACATTCTTTTGCGATAGTATCAAAATCCAGCCCTGCGCTATTGAAATTGAAATCAGATTCCTTGGATGGCTTGTATTCAAGAGCCCCCATTCCGCTTTTGCCGATATATGCCAGCCTTTCTATTGTAGTTACTGCACCTCTTTTTAAGCCTATTGATTCTAAATATCTATCAAGAAGTAATTGTCCCCAACTGTCAGGGAGGCTATCAGCGAAGACTCCAAATAGTCCGCCAAAACGATCTAAAGATCTTTCATTTGGTACAAAAACATCATTTCGTAGCGGCAGTGAGAACGGACTGATGGAAAAGCCATTTTTTTGCCATTCGTGGTTGTACTGAAAAGCAATTCTTTTATCGGGAGTTTCGGCAAGTGTACCTACATGCTGGCCGTGGTAATAAACATCCAGGGTTTTATTTACTTGCATTTATTACCTCCTCGATGCTATTGTATACAGGTTCTGTAAATAAATTGTTTATCTCTTGTATCAGCCCTAGTTCCATTGTCAGCTTTATAAATGATTCAAGCGATATTTGACCTGTTTTTTCGAATTTGCGTAGCGTAGCATAACTTACATTACTTCTTCCTGCGAGTTCTTTTTGTGTGATTTTCTTTCGTCTTCGTATTTCTTTGATTTTGCCGGCTAATTTCAATGCTACGTCAGATGGGGTGTCCCATAGATAACTCATATTCTCCATGACTCGTAAATTCTCCATGACCTGAGCTTTTGTTTTGCTATTATTATAGCATTTTAGCATGTTTTTTACAATATATTGATACTATAGTATCAATCAATTTCTATGCATTAACGCATCAACGATCAACGCATCAACGGCATCAACGCGTCAACGCATCAACAGGCAGTTATTTGGTGGTGCCGCCCTCAACGAAGCTTACGGGGAGGCATACAAGCGGAGGCTTGATGCTCATGCTATCCTGTAATAGCAGTTCTACGCACATCTCTGCGATCTTGTCAGTGGGCTGAGCTATAGAAGAGCAGGTGTAGTCCTTGTTGCCATGAATCCTGACACCGTCAAAACCAATGATCTGCACATCTTCCGGAACTCTGATATTAAGCCCCTTTAGGAATTTAACAACATCATAAACTATAGCATCAGTAACGCAGAACATACCATCAAAATCAAGCTTGTCATTATGAATATGACTCTTTAAGAATTTGAGGAATTCCTCGTCACTGTCTGCATCGTCAATTATCTTCATTTCATATTCAAGCCCCTTTAACATACAGCCGTTTTCAAACCCGCCCCTTCTTTTATTAGGCTCATTATCAAGATTTGATCCCTTTCGAAGGAAGGCCAGCTTTTGGCACCCTTTACTTGCCAGCATCTCGGCAGCAAGGTGACCACCGGCGAAGTTGTCACTGGCTACGCAGGGAATATTAGGAGCTATGATTCTATCGATAGATACAAAAGGAACATCATCCGGTATCTGAAGATTTGGATTATAGGTAAGTGCTATTATCCCGTCTACTTTGTTTTGTAGAACCATATCTATATAGTCTTGTTCATGGCTTCTGTCATAGTCAGAACAGCTTAGAAGCATTCTGTAATTACGCTTTTGAAGTTCGATATTAATATAGTGCGCAAGGTCACCGAAAAATGGAGTGTAGGTGTTTGGAAGAAGGACCGCTACAGTATAAGTCTTGCTGGCCTTAAGCCCTTGCGCATAACTGTTTACATGATAGTCGAGCTTTTTGATGGCTGCATTGACTTTCTTTACATATTCTTCACCTGTTGGCTTACCGTTTATGACCTTGGATACTGTTCCAAGTGATACACCGGCTTCTTTGGCGACATCTTTTATAGTAGGTATATTTCTCTTTTTGTTCATGAAATCCTCCGAGTCTGTTTAGTAGCGGCGATTTAATGTCAGGTGCACAGATCCCGCACAATTACCAGGCTTGATAGCTATTTTAGATGATTATTGGAAGGGGGTAAATATATCTTTGTTTATTGTGGTTCATGAAATAATATAGCACATAATGAAATAAATTACAAATTTCATGAAACGTTTCGTAGTTGTCTTTTTTTACAAAATATACATTTTATAATCTACAAAAGCGACAAAATTAACAACTATTTGGCAAAAACTATTGACGTGTATAACACAAATGGAGTATACCATAATTACATCAAAAAACGTTTCACGTAAAAAACGTTTCATAGACAGATCGGCAGATCCGGTATTTTATCTTGTATAAAATAATCTGACCAGGATATTGCTTATCAAAAGTAATTCTATGATACCTGGGTAATTGCTATTAGGGAGGTTATATGAAAGAGAAAGTAGCAGTTGATTTTCACAGTAAGCTAAATTATATAAAGAAGCACTGGCAATTATATGTTTTCTTTATGATGCCGGCTTTTGTGCTGACGATAATCTTCAAATATATTCCAATGGGCGGAGTTATGATCGCCTTTACAGAATATAACCCATTTAGGGGTATATGGGGAAGTGAGTGGGTTGGATTTGCTCATTTCGAAAGATTTCTTTCATCACCCGACTTTATGACCTACCTTATCAATACATTAAAACTTAGTGTTTATGGTCTTTTATGGGGATTTCCTGTTCCTATAATACTTGCACTTCTTCTTAACAGAATTCAGAGTGTAAGACTTAAAAAGAATATACAGCTTGTTTTGTACATGCCCAATTTTGTATCGGTTATCGTCCTTTGCGGTATAGTACGAATCCTTCTTTCGATAACAGGACCTGTAAATCTCTTTTTCCATTCAAGCATAAACTTTATGACAATGCCTGAAGCGTTCAGAACCATCTATATAGCAAGTGGTATCTGGCAGGGCGCAGGCTGGGCCTCGATTATGTACACAGCAGCACTTTCCAATGCAAGTCAGGATTTAAGAGAAGCTGCCAAGATTGACGGTGCCAACATACTTCAGCAGATCAAGGTTGTTGAGTGGCCTGCAATTAAGGATATAGTCCTTATCCAGTTCATTATGAATGTTGGAAACATCATGAGCATTGGATTTGAAAAAGCTTATGCGCTTCAGACAGATCTTAACCTTGCTTCTTCAGAGATTATTTCAACTTACGTTTATAAAAAAGGTCTTCTTGATGGCGATTATGGTTTTTCTACAGCTGTAGGTCTTTTTAATACCGTTATTAACATTATTCTTCTTATTTCTATGAATCAGATAGTTAAGAAGATGAATGAAGGAAGGGGAATTTGATATGAGTGATGTCAAAGCTCAGATTAAGAAAAAAAGCGAATTTGCCAGATATTCAGGAACGGATAAGACACTTTTGATCACAGGATATGCGCTTCTTGCCATCTTCCTTGTGGCTATTATCCTTCCAATAATATACATAATCGTAGCATCCTTTATGGATCCTATAACTCTTCAGAATAAGGGTATCACTTTTGAGATTGAGAAGTGGACTTTAACAGCTTATGAGAGAGTTCTTAGTAATAACCAGATATGGGTGGGCTTTAAGAATGCAGTGATCTATTCAGTTATATTTTCTGCTCTGTCAGTATTTGTTACACTTCTTGCTGCCTATCCTATGTCAAGACCTGATTTTGTGGGAAAAGGATTTTTCAATACTATTTTCATCATAACCATGTTTTTTGGTGGTGGCCTTATTCCTACATATCTTCTTATAAGTGATCTTGGTCTTCTTGATACTATGTGGGCAGTTATACTTCCGGGCACATTTAATGTTTGGAACATGATAGTTGCAAGAACCTATTTCCAGAATGTTCCTTCAGAACTTAGAGAGGCAGCAGAAGTGGACGGTGCATCTGATCTTACATATTTCTTTAAGATCCTTCTTCCTGTATGTGTGCCGATCATCGCAACACTTGCTCTTTGGCAGTTCGTAGGAATGTGGAACAGTTACTTTGATGCAATGATCTATATCAATGATGCTTCCAAGCAGCCACTTCAGCTGGTACTTAGATCTATTCTTATTCAGAACCAGCCGGAGTCAGGAATGATTTCAGATATGCAGAGTACTGCAGCAAGAGCTCAGCTCGCAGAACTTCTTAAGTACTCAACAATTATCGTTTCCAGTTTGCCGCTTATCGTTATGTATCCGTTCTTCCAGAAGTACTTTGAAAACGGAATCATGACAGGTGCGATAAAGGGATAAGGTTTAAAGGCGCAAGCGCTTTTAGATAAAGAATTGGTAATGAAGGGATTGCCAATATCGAACTATTATATTAAAGGAGAGGGAAAATGAGAAAGAGTAAAGCAAAAAAAGTTATTGCAGCAGCGCTTACTATGTGTATGGCTTTAGGTGCAGGCGCATGTGGAAAGTCATCAGCACAGGTTACAAGTGGAGAATTTCAGGAAGTAGATGCATCAGAACTTACATTCCCACTTGCAGAGAAGGCAACACTTACAGGAACTATAAGCTATCCTGCAAATACAGAGTCTGATCCTAACAACAGAACTATCTTTAAACGTCTTCAGGAAGAAACCAATGTAGAGATACAGTGGACAGCAATTCAGTCTGATCAGTGGAGCGACAAGATAACACTTGAAATGTCCAATGTTAATACACTTACAGACTTCATCTTTTCCGCAGGCTTTGGTGACAGTGATCTGCTTAAGTATGCTAAGCAGGGGGCTATTATTCCTCTTGAACAGTATATAGATAATTACATGCCTAATTTAAAGAGCGTATTTGATAAGTATCCTGAGTACCGTTCAATGTGCGAAGATGAAAATGGTCACATATGGGCACTTCCATGGATCGAGCAGCTTGGATCTGAGAAGACAGCTATCCAGACTGTTGGTGATATGAGCTTTATCAACAAAAAGTGGCTTGATTTCCTTGGACTTGAGATGCCTACAACAGTAGACGAGTTCGAACAGGTACTTATCGCATTCAGAGACAATGCAGATGCTATTCAGAAGGAATTTGGTATAGACGGAAGCATCATTCCTATGTCATGTATCGTTAATGATGGTGACCAGGATCCTGCTATCCTTATCAATGGATTTGGTGAAGGATACGGTGATGCAGACAGAGGCCGTCATATAGCTGTTACAGATAACCTTGAAGTTATTTGCTCAGCTACTCAGATGGGATACAAGGATGGTATCGCTTGGCTTCATAAATTATATGATGAGGGACTTATTGATTCAGAAGCTTTCACGCAGGAATGGTCAACTTATGTATCAAAGGGTAAGTCTGGAAGATACGGCGTATGCTTTAGCTGGGATGTTGCTAATATAGACAACCTTGAAGATTGGGTTCCACTTCCGGCTCTTACAGCTGATACAAGAAATATCACTCCTCAGAATGGTTCATTTACATCAGGCTTTGACAGAGGCAGATGCGTAGTTACATCTGTTGCCCAAAATCCTGCACTTGTATGTGCTTGGCTTGATCTTATGTATGATCCATTCCAGTCTCCACAGAACAACTGGGGTACATATGGTGAAGATGATGAGTTCGATATCTTTGAACTTGGAACTAATGAAAATGGTGAGCAGATGCTCAAACATGCACCTCTTGGTGATGCATCACCTGTAGAAGTAAGGGAAGCAGAATGTGTTGGTGGACCTCTTGCTATCCTTGATGAGTATTATGGCGTATATGTAACATGTCCTGATGATGCTCAGTACAGACTTGACTGGATCAAAGATGTTTATACACCTGATATGAATACCAAGTATGTATATCCTAACGTATTCATGTCAGAAGCAGATACCAAGAAGCTTTCAGATCTTCAGGCTGATGTTCAGAAGTGCATTAACAGTCATAAGGCTGACTGGATCATGAACGGATTCACTGATGCTGATTGGGATGCATATATCGAAGAGCTTAACTCTTACGGTCTTGAAGAGTACCTGTCTATTTATCAGAAATATCTCGATTCATTCTATGCAGAATAAGACAAAAAAGTAACACATTTTTACTGCGGGCTTTGCTTAGGCAGAGCCCGTATTATATGCAAACACGTTATTTACTAATTGAAGGAATTATACATGGAAGATATACTTAACAAAGCAAGAATATATGAAAAAGAAAACGAAGGCAAGATAGATAAAGAAAGACCTTCTTTTCACTTAACACCAAGAGTTGGCTGGATGAATGATCCCAACGGCTTTTGTTATTACAAGGGTCAGTATCACATGTTCTACCAGTATCATCCTTATGATAATCACTGGGGACCTATGCATTGGGGACATGCTGTAAGCAGTGACCTGCTTCATTGGGAATATCTTCCTGTAGCTCTTGCACCTGATAAGGAATATGACAAAAGAGGCTGCTTTTCAGGAAGCGCAGTAGAACTTCCTGATGGTCGTCATCTTATTATGTATACAGGCGTGTCTGAAAAGACAGGACCTGATGGTAGTAAAACTGAATGCCAGACTCAGTGCGTAGCAGTGGGTGATGGAGTTGAATACGTTAAATATGAAAATAATCCTGTCCTTACATCTGAAGATGTACCTGAGGGCGGAAGTTATATAGATTTCAGAGATCCAAAGCTTTGGGTATCTGAAGATGGAACAATATACTGCATTGTTGGTAACAGAAGTAGTGATACAAGTGGCCAGATGCTCCTTTATAAGAGCATGGATGGCTTCAAATGGGAGTTTGTAAGAATACTTGTTAGAAATCGCAATTCATTTGGTAAGATGTGGGAATGCCCGGATTTCTTTTGCCAAAATGGGGAATGGGTCCTTCTTACAAGCCCCCAGGATATGAAGGCGGTTCCTGGAAGATACAATAGCGGTAACGGAACCCTTGCTCTTATTGGTAGATGGGATACTAAAGACAGTGAATTTGTTCCGGAGCACGACCAGTGCATCGATAATGGTATCGACTATTATGCGCCGCAGACTGTCCTTACACCTGATGGAAGACGTATCATGATAGGCTGGATGCAGAACTGGGATACCTGCAACAGCTATGTCCCTTCAGATAAGTGGTGCGGACAGATGGCTATTCCGAGAGAAGTCTGTGTTAAGGATGGAAGAATGTACCAGACACCTTCCAAGGAAGTTGAAAACCTAAGAGGTGATCTTAATTCTGTGCTTAATATGAAGCTTAATGGCTCATACAGCGCTGATATCCTGAACGGAAGAAAAGTTGATCTTACAGTAAAGGTTAAGCCCT
>NZ_JAILQF010000015.1 GCF_024699075.1 Butyrivibrio sp. | reverse complement strand
GGAAAAGAATGCAAAAATATATGTTGCCGGCCACCGCGGAATGGTTGGTTCTGCAATCGTAAGAGAACTTGAACGTCAGGGATATACAAATATCATTACACGTACACATAAGGAGCTTGACCTTACACGTCAGGATCAGGTTGAAGAGTTTTTTGCCAAAGAAAAACCTGAGTATGTATTCCTTGCAGCTGCTAAGGTTGGCGGAATCATGGGTAATGCAACAGCAAAGGCTGACTTTATGTATGACAACATGATCCTTGAGATGAACGTGATTCACTCTGCATGGCAGAACGGCTGTAAGAAGCTTGAATTCCTCGGTTCATCCTGCATCTATCCTCGTATGGCTCCTCAGCCTATGACAGAGAAGGTTCTCCTTACATCTGAGCTTGAGAAGACTAATGAGGCTTATGCGCTTGCTAAGATCAGTGGTCTTAAGTACTGCGAATACTTAAATGGTCAGTACGGCACAGACTATATATCAGTAATGCCTACTAACCTTTACGGACCGAATGATAACTATCATCCAGAGCACTCACACGTACTTCCAGCTCTTATCCGCCGCTTCCATGAAGCTAAGGAGCAGAATCTTCCTTACGTAACATGTTGGGGAGATGGATCACCACTTCGTGAATTCTTATATGTTGACGATCTTGCTAACCTTTGTGTATTCCTTATGAATAACTACTCAGGTGATGAGACGGTTAACGCTGGTACAGGTAAGGAGCTTACAATCAAAGAGCTTACAGAAAAGGTTGCTAAGATCATCGGTTATGAGGGTGAGATCCGTTGGGATTCTTCAAAGCCAAATGGAACACCTAGAAAGCTTCTTGATGTATCTAAGGCTACAAATCTTGGCTGGACCTACAAGACAGAGCTCGATGAGGGAATCAGGCTCACATACGAAGACTTCCTCAACAACCCAATGCGTGCTGAGAGGTAATCGGGTACAAATGCCCCTTGCTACAGATTCGTAAAGACAGGCAGTTATAAATGTTTTTATTGTCTTTCATGTATTATAATTCAAGGCTTGATATCTGAAATTTTATATTCTGGGATCCAAACTCGCTTTGCTCGAACAGGTGGATCCCATACAGAATATAAAACTTCATCTATCAAGCTCTTGAATTTTATAATACAGTCAAAGACTCAAAAATCATTTATAAACTGCCTGTCTTTTGAATTTGAGCGGCTTTGAGTTATATACAGAATAAATACTGTTTTAAATGTAAATATACAATTGATATAATCACCTTATTTGCGTATGGATAAGCGAATAGATAATTCGATTTTCCCCGTAAATAGGGCATTTTTATGTAGAAAGATAGTCGATTAAGCGATATAATATATACGTAGGAAAGTGCGCGCATAAGCGGGGAGGGGAACTACCTATGTCAATATTTGAGACTATCGAGAGTGCATCTGACGTAAGAAAACGAGAATTCGAGAAGAACAACCCTTCGGTTACGCCTCCGAAAAAGCGTATACCGTCTACTATACGTGTGTCTGAAAATGTTCCAAAAGCAAAAATAAGAATACTACATGTGCTTGAGTCGATTGACCTTAGTGGAATGCAGGCACATATAATGAATCTATACAGAAACTTTGACAGAAGTCACATCCAGTTTGATTTCCTTATAACAAGAGATCCTACTCCTACAGGCAAGGAATTCCCTTCATCTGACGAGCTTCTTAGGCATAGAAGAGCCGGTTTTTTTGACGCAGAGATCACAAGGCTTGGAGGACATGTTTATGCTATTCCGACTTATAGTAGTAGCAATCTGTTCGGATATACTGAGCTTGTGAACAGTTTTTTTGCCCAGCACGAAGGAGAATGGAAGATTGTTGAAGGACATATGTATTCTGCAGCATCGATATATCTTCCTCTTGCCAAGAGGCACGGAGCTATAACTATAATGCATGTGGGAAGCGTTATAGACGCAGGGCTTGTTCAGAAGATAAGAAGAGCCAACTTCTCATCACCTATACTAAAAGAAGACTGCGCCGATATATGCTTTGCATCAAGCGTTGGGGCAGCTAGAGCGATATTTGGGGATATTGCAGTTGATTCGGGAAGAATACATGTAATTCAAGATGGTATCAACATACAGAATTTTCTGTATAATGGGAAAATACGTGATGCTTTCCGCGATAAGCTTGGACTTGCAAACACATTTGTATTAGGGTGCGTTGCGCAGTTTCATAAAAATCAGAATCATGAATTTCTATTCCATGTATTTGCATGGATGCAGAAGATATTAAAAGAGGATCCCACAGGTGAGTATGATACGCTTAAGGGGCTTCCTATGAAGATTCTTCTCATAGGAGACGGAGAGGAGATCATGAATGCTGCCAAAGTTGCAGCAGATCTTGGGATAATAGGACAGGTTCTGTTCCTTGGTACATGGGGTAATGTATACGATTTCTATCAGATCATGGACTATTTCGTATACCCTGCTAATCTTAATGGAGCGCCCGCTGCACTTATGGAAGCACAGGCATCAGGGCTCCCTTGCATGGCATCTGATACTATTTCCAAGGATATAAATCTGACGGGACTTATTAACTATTTTTCATTATCAGAATCTCCTGAGGCCTGGGCTTACCGTATCCTGGATGAGATGAACAAGATGGGAGTAGCAGCACCTGCAAAAACAGAAGATGAATATTATGACTACGATACTCTTATGAATCTTCATCGCCTTCTCTCTGGCAAAGAAGAGCCTGAGCCGCAGAAGAATTTTGACCAGAAATCATATCTTATGAATAGAAGCGCATCTCCCAGAATGGTTGAAAGAATATTCAGAAATGCAGGACTTAATATTGAACAGGAAGTATCATTTATGACAAGATTGTATCAGGAGATAGGAGTACCTGCTCAAAAGAAAGAGGCAGTGTCTGCTGAGCAGCCTGTGTGAAAAAATTTCGCAGTGATATGCAAGGATTTGGACATGGAAGATAAATTCAAAAATCTTATTCCTATGCATAATATTGTGAACAGTTAATGATAAACGGGGGTTAAATGGGTAAAAAATTCTCTTACGGCTTTGTCGATATGCATTGTCATGTGATCCCGGCTGTTGATGACGGATCCAAAGATATGGAGATGTCACTTAACATGCTAAGGATTGCTTATGAAAATAATATAAGGACAATAATTGCAACGCCTCATAACAAAATATATATAAAGTCTGTTTCCCCTAAGGGCATCCATAAAAGGATCATACAACTTCAAGAGGAAGCTGATAAAGAAGGAATAGACATAAAGATATATCCGGGTAATGAACTATACTATGACGAAACTCTTCCTAAAAGGCTGGAAGAAGGCAATGCCCTTCCTATGGGAAATTCCGGTGATATACTTGTAGAATTTAATCCTTCGGATGAGTATAGCTATATTTCGGAGGGACTAAGACGTCTTTCGTACGAGGGATGGAATCCTATATTGGCTCACTGCGAAAGATATGAATGTTTCTATAAAGATAAATCAAGAATTGACGAAATAATAGATGGAGGGGTGAGACTTCAGATCAATTCCGATAGTGTTACAAGAGGAATGTTCAATCCCGTTGGTAAATTTGTAAGAAAGCTCCTGTCACAGGAGAAGATAAGTTTTGTAAGTACTGATGCGCACAGAGATACAGGGAAAAGAGTTCCAGATATGCTCGAATGCGCTGAATTTATAAGAAAAAAATACGGAGAAGATTACGCCAGAGAAATTCTATATGAAAATGCGATTAACCTGTTAAGCTGATAATGTTTGGAGGTACGTATGGAACAGACTGATGTAAATGTAAGCAGTAATGCCAGAAACAATAGCGACGTAATTGAGATTGACCTTGGAGAGATTGTAGGAATACTTATTCATCGCCTGTGGCTTATACTTATTGTAGCAATAGGCTGTGCCATTGCGGGCTTTTGTTTTAGTAAATTCGTGCTTCCGGAAGAATTTAAATCAACAACTAAGATATATGTACTTGATAAAGACAATACGGATTCAAGTAATATATATACGGATCTTCAGGTTGGATCTCAGCTTACCAAGGATTATGCTGAGCTTATAAAGAGCCGATACGTTCTTGAAAACGTAATTGAAGCTTTAGATATTGGCAGCAAATATGACTATGACGATTTTCTTGAAAAGGTATCTGTGGATACTCCTTTAGATACTCGAATTGTTGCTATAACGGTGACGGATTATGATCCATATACTGCACAGACTATAGCTGATTACATAAGAGAAGTAAGCGCCAGGCATATCGAAAATGTTATGGATATAGATGCTGTTAACGTAGTAGAAGTTGCAAATCTTCCTACAGAAAAGTCTGCACCTAGTTGCCTTCTCTGGACAGCAGGAGGCTTTGTATTTGGAACTTTATTAGTAGGAGCGCTTCTTATCATACATTTCCTTATAGATGATACTGTTAAGACATCAGAGGATGTTGAGAAGTATCTTGGTATCAGCGCTCTTGGAATTATTCCATTTGATGAAAATGTAACCCAGGATATAGGTTCCAAGAATTTTAAGAAGAGCAGGAAATCCAAAAAGAAAGATAAGTCTGACGAAATAAGCCGTATTGGCGGAGATGAGGATGATCCTGAAAGCAATACAGGATCATAATAGCGCAAATAAATCATAGAAATCATCTATTCTACAAAATATATGATATATCTAATAAAATAGTTCTTTAATTTCAGTATATATAAACCTCAAAATTGTTTAATATCAAGAATTTTTCGAAAAAATGTAAATATTCACTTAATTGTATCCGATATCTTTATTGCGTAGGAATTCGGTTATCTGATGCCGGATCCTATATAGGGGAGAAGAGAATACATGCAGAGAATAATGATAAGGGACAATGAACTTGATTTTAGGACAAAGGAAGCCTACAAGACTCTTAGAAGTAATATCGAGTTTAGTGGCAGGGATATACGTACAATTGCAATAACATCAAGTACACCCAATGAAGGCAAGTCAGAAGTTGCCTTCGAACTTGCAAGGACCTTCGCTCAGGCTGATAAGAAAGTACTTCTTATAGATGCAGACCTTAGAAAATCTGTTATGAGAGAGCACTTTAAAAATGGCAAGATAAGGTTTGGACTTACTAACTTCCTTGTAGGTCATTGCAAGATTGATGATTGTCTGTGCCAGACAGATGAACCTGGATTTTACATGATATTCTCAGGGCCGAACACCCCGATGCCCTCAGAGCTACTCGGAGGCGAAGTGTTCGGACAACTCCTTAAAGAGGCGCATGATGTATTCGATATCATCATAATTGATACACCGCCTCTTGGATCAGTTATAGATGCCGCTATCGTTGGTAAACAGTGCGATGGCACGGTTCTTGTTATAGCAAGCGGCAGGATAAGTTACAGATTCGTTCAAAATGTTCAAAACCAGCTTAAGAAGGCAGGATGCCACGTGCTGGGGGCAGTCATGAACATGGTTTCCATGGATGGAAATAAATATTATGGCAAGTATTATGGTAAGTACTATGGCAAGTACTATGGTAAGTACTATGGCAATTATGGAGATTATCAGTAGGGTGAACAGTATTACATGATTCACTTTTTAAATACAAGTGCTTGGAGGATCAAAATGGTTAGAGACTTTGACTTTAAATTTCTGCATAGGGTATTTGCAAGCAGTATAGGTATAGCGCTTATAACTGTTACGGTAAGTGGATGCGGAA
>NZ_JAILQF010000001.1 GCF_024699075.1 Butyrivibrio sp. | reverse complement strand
ATGAAAAAGAGCTATCACAAAAGCTAAGGCTTATGGCAAATTCAACTATTAAAAGTATAAGATAATTATTAAAAATGGCTATTGGCAGGCAAAGTGCTTGATGTTCATCTAGCTATTTTTCTTCCGAGTTTAATGCCAAAGAAGGAATGCTGCCCCAGGAATTCAGAACTAAAAAAAGGAGCCTTTGATCACCTTTTGTATTGATTAAGATGTGATAGAATATAATCATGAAAACAGATAATAATCCCCCAAAAGAATCAATATTTCTAAATGAAAACTTAATGTCAGTAACTTGTATATTTGTTGTTATCACAAGCATTATATCTTTTATTATTGTATATATGTCAGGTGACTCTTTTACTATATTTGATATAGTTGTAAAACTGGTTACTTCTATTGCTATGTATCTTGCATTCAGGCATTATAACTGGGACGTGACCAAGGGACTTTTGGGCGGTGTCTTATTCTGCCTTATGTATCAGGAAGCTTATCTTGTCTTTGCAAGATTGTGGGGAGAGGAAGACTTCGATACATATCTTGTAGCAGGAGTTCAGGGAAGCTTATACCTGGCTGCAGCCGGAATGTCTTTTCTTATGACCATCATCATCGCCATAAATCACTTCTTTATAAACTATGCCAAACACGGAAATCCGGAAAATGTAATCCTTAACCGCATGGCTATTGGATTTAAATTCGCTGTGTATATCCTGCTTCTTATTGCCAATAGCAGACTTGATTTTGCTCCTGTTATATTATGGAAAAATGCCTTTTGGTATCTTACAGACATGTCGATAATTCTACTTGTAGTATGCATTGAATCACAGCTTGACTCCTTCAAGGTACTGCATCATGAGCTGCTTACACAAAAGCGCCAAAAGGAGGAAGTAAAATGAAGATCACAAAACGTCTGTCAGGATTATGGCTTATGGCAATGGCTCTTCTGTCTCTTTGTGCCTTCACTACATTTTTTGTAGCCCAGATGTGGTTAGATCTATTATATGGACTGTACCTGTCACTCGCTATTATACAGTCTGTAACACTGATAATATACCTATGGGGACCTGAAAAACTTAAATATAAATTCCTCAAGTTCCTGTACCACATTTTCTACGCCTCATCCTTTTTGGTAATTCCGGCTTTTGCCTTTATATTCATGGGACTTATATCCCAATATCACGTGAATATACCTGAAAGCATTGATGCTACAAACATGGCATATGAAGATATACTTCCAAAAGATGAGACAACTATATACAATACAGGAACTCTTTATATTATATTCCCTGAGTATTCACAGGTTGATCTTGTATGTGAAGATCGCCCTTCCAAATCAGATGATACCATTACCTGGTGCAGCGGAGCTGCCTTTCAGCATACTGTAAGTCTTAGCTTTAGCCAAGAGAATGTTGAAGGAGATCATGCCGTTTGCGGAGAGTATTATGAAAGCCCTTATAATAAGGACGCATTTGCTGCAGTAGTTTTTTATGATAATGATTTTGAATTTGTATTTGATGATACAACTTCAGCTATAAAAAAGGCTGCAGAAGCAGGGGGAAGCGGCTTTATGCAATTTGGCCTTATAAATAATAAAGAAGTCGTAATGAATTTTGACAGGCCAAGGGCCCGCTGTTACAGGACTCTTGCAGAACTTAACGGAAATCTGTGCATCATAGATTCTGTAAATATGATGCATTTTACAGATTTTATGGAAGAACTTCAAAAAATTGGTGTAACCAATGCTGTGTACATGGATATGGGCGCAGGTTGGAACTATTCCTGGTATCGCCGCCCATCAGGAAAGGTTATGACTTTATTCAATCTTCCTGTTCCATGGTCACATAACTGGATCGTATTTAGAAAATAGAGGATAACATTAAAGGTATTATTCCATAAGAGGGTATATTAAAATAAAAGATTTATTCCATAAGAGGTATTATTCCCTTAAAAGAATATCCTTTATCGACATCATTGTACATAAATCCAAACTCGTACTTGTTAGATCCGTTATAACCATATGCTTTTACAAATTTTTCATTATATACATTACCTGTTTCATCAATATAAGACGTTACATAATAATGATGATTAACTCCATTGGAACTATTAGTTATCTTAATCTTTAGTATCTTTACTTTACTAATATATAATTCGCCTTTTTCTACCTGTTTTAAAAATTTCTTTTCACAGGCAGTTTTCTCAAATCCCAAATAATAAAAGACAAAAGAAAAGAGTATTCCGAAAACAAAAAGAAAAAGTGCGATAAAAAAATCTGTAATGGTGCCATAGCCTTTAAATACGTTTACAAATTGTGGTATCGATACGTTAAAAAGCATAAATGGAATAATGAGACCAAATTTCATAAACAAATTAAATAAAAATCCTGTTTTTTCAACCCTCGATACGTAGTTCTTTATATATTCTCTTTCTCTGTCATTAGTTACCTGATATAAATACATATTTAGCCTCTATAATCTGTCTTTATATATTTTGCTGGTGAACAACCCATCACCTAAAGGTAACGGGTTTTCTGGCTACATCATAATAAAATAAGTCAAATGCCATTATAACACGCGTGGCAAGATCAGCAGCCTGAAATTGTCAGGATCATATCCGGAAGTACCTCCATTCTTCCACGATCAAACTGTCTTTGCTGCGTATCAGTACGTCCTACCAGTGCCGCACCTGATGCTGAATTATCGGATACTACCAAAAGAGCTATTCCGGGTATTTCAAATAGATCAGTCATAAGATAAAAGGAGCTTGTCTCCATTTCAATAAGATCAGTGTCGAATGATCTTATCTCATCCAGATGCATGTATTCAAGCGCGATAGATGGTGTGCAAAATACACTGGCCTTTTTTATATCATAACCTTTGGTCTTACAAAGGCTTATTACTTCTTCCACATAATTCATATCCGGATATACTTTTGAAAATAATGTATTATCCCTTATGGATTCTCCCATAAGATAAGTATCCGCATAGCTGCCTGATATGGAATACGTCGGAGTGCAAATATCTCCAAGTTCAAACTCAGGTTTAAGGCCGCCAACAGCGCCAATGAAAATCATTCTTTTAAATTTAAGTTCCGCACATAAAGCCATATGATCGATCGTATTTCCAGCAGATGATCCAAGCTTTATCCAGGCAATATTAAGCCCATCTTTTTCTACAAGATAGCCTCCAAGATATGCCCCTTCTTTCAAGGTTGTAACTTTACATGTCTTATCCATACCAAGCTTATATGGTGTAAAGCTTGGTGCGATCACAAGCGCATCATATAATATATCTTCGCTAAGTCCAAACGTCAGCGCTGCCATATGTTCAGAATTATATTTGTGAAAGGTATCCATAATCTTTTTCAGCTTTTCTTTCATTGAAGTCTCCTATTCATTTATTACAATGCTCAAAAATCCCTTCAGAAATTTCCAAACATTTTCCTTTAATCTAGCTCACTCTCTTTATAAAAACATGTATTAAGCCAGTTCCCTTAAAACGTCGAGTCCCAATAAGAGTGCTTTCTCATGAGAATCTGTTCCAAAATCTCTTGCATCATATTCATGGACGTTGGCAAGGGAATTTGCTGTAAACAAAAACTGCCCGAAGCTTGCGCCTCTATGTCTGCAGCATGCAGCAAGAGCTGCGCACTCCATCTCAACAACTTTACACCCCTCTTCTAATCTATATCTTACCATGTCTTTAGTCTCCCTGAAAAAGCCATCAGTAGACCAGGTCGTGCAGGTTATAAAAGGAAGGTTATGCTTCTTGAACGTAGCTTCAATGGCTTTAACCATCTTGTCATCAAGCTCTATATATCTTGATGCAGGAAGATAATGATAAGATGTCCCTTCATCCCTTAAAGCTTTGGTTGGAACAAGAAAGGCATTCTCGGGAATCCCATCAAGAACGCCGCAGGAGCCAACTGCTATTACTTCCCTGCACCCTGCAGATACTAAAGAGTCAAGAACCTGAACAGCCGCTGCTGAACCTATGAGTGACTGAACAAGGCAGATATCTTCTTTATCTTCATGAAGAATATAAACATTATATGTATGTGATACAGTAATTAGCTGTCTTATAACTTCTGCATTGTGAGCTTTGGCATATTCGTGTACCACATCCCCAAGGAAAGTAAAAAGACATTTTTTTGGAAGTCTTATATCCTCAAAGTCGTGATCTGGCTGGATCACTTCTTTTGAGACATCGTCATATTCTAAAATCGGGATTTCATTTTTATTTATCATAGCTGTCTCCTATTGTTATCCAATATCTTTGAAATACTTCTCCATCTTCGGTAACAATTTCATTTTCCAAAATTCCGCCGTTATTCTTGATAGAACCAACTGAGCCGTAGTTGTCCTTATTGCAGCATATA
>NZ_JAILQF010000492.1 GCF_024699075.1 Butyrivibrio sp. | reverse complement strand
GAATCAGCTTCTCTATGAAGGATGTTGCTCAGAACTGACAATAAAAATAAGAGATTGCCTGATAAACTTTAAAGGTTTTGATGACAATCTCTTTATGTTGTGCAAATTGGCCGGTGTGAAATGCATACCGGCTTTTATTAGGCTTAGATATTAGAGGTTAGTTAGAACAATGAGTGATAAGAAGACAGCAGCAGAAATAGCAAAGCGCAGAACCTTTGCCATCATATCCCACCCTGATGCAGGTAAAACAACTCTTACAGAGAAATTCCTTCTTTACGGCGGAGTTATCAATCAGGCAGGTTCTGTAAAAGGTAAGGCTACAGCCAAGCATGCGGTTTCTGACTGGATGGAAATAGAAAAACAAAGAGGTATTTCAGTTACCTCATCAGCACTTCAGTTTAATTTTGAAGATCATTGTATCAACATTCTTGATACACCAGGACACCAGGATTTCTCTGAAGATACCTATCGTACACTTATGGCTGCTGATTCTGCAGTCATGGTCATCGATGCAAGTAAAGGTGTTGAGGCGCAGACCAAGAAGCTTTTCAAGGTATGTACAATGCGCCATATACCGATATTTACTTTTATAAATAAGCTTGACCGTGATGCCAAGGATACATTTGATCTTATGCAGGATATTGAGGACAATCTTGGAATTGAGACTTGCCCTGTTAACTGGCCTATAGGATCAGGTAAGAATTTCAAAGGTATCTATGAAAGAAAAGAAAACCGTATAGTTACTTTCTCAGGAACAGAGAAGGGAACTAAAGAAGGTGAAGAGAACTTCCTTGATTTTAATAATGAAAGCGCAGTCCTTGACCAGATCGGTGAAGATGCTTATGAGAAGCTTCAGGAAGAGATGGAACTTCTTGACGGAGCAGGAGCACAGTTTGATCTTGAGGCAGTACGTGCAGGACAGCTTACACCTGTATTCTTTGGTTCAGCTCTCCAGAATTTCGGCGTAGAGATTTTCCTTCATAACTTCCTTCAGATGGCTACACTTCCTACAGGACGTGTATCAGGTGATGAAGTTATAGATCCTGTAGAGCATGAATTTTCAGCATTTGTATTCAAGATTCAGGCTAATATGGATGCAAGACACCGTGACCGTATTGCCTTTATGAGAATCTGTTCAGGAAGATATGATGCTGACAAGGAAATAAAACATATTCAGTCAGGTCGTACTTTCCGTCTTTCACAGCCTCAGCAGCTTATGGCTGATGAGAGAAAGATTCTTACAGAAGCCTACGCTGGAGATATCATCGGTGTATTTGATCCGGGTATTTTCTCAATAGGTGATACTGTATGTATGCCCAAGGATAATGTAAAGTATGAAGGAATTCCTACTTTCGCTCCTGAGCATTTTGCAAGAGTTCGTCAGGTTGATACCATGAAACGTAAGCAGTTCGTAAAGGGTATCCAGCAGATAGCTCAGGAAGGTGCTATTCAGATATTTCAGGAGTTTAATACCGGACTTGAAGAGATCATAGTAGGTGTTGTTGGTATTCTTCAGTTTGATGTACTTAAATTCCGTCTCAAGAACGAGTATAATGTTGATATCATTCTTGAGAACCTGCCTTATGAATATATCAGATGGGTAGATTCAGACACTGACATGTCTTCTCTTGTTGGAACTTCTGACATGAAGAAGATCAAAGATATGAACGATCGTCCGCTTCTTCTTTTCATTAATGAATGGAGCGTCGATATGACGGTTAAGCGTAATGAAGGACTTGTACTCTCTGAATTCCGTAAGAACTGATCCTAAAAATAAAAGATCAGGGAAATTAAAGACTATAGCGCTTTTGTCTGCATTTACTGTTATGACAAGTCTTTTAACTACTGCCTGTAGTATGCAGGATGTTAAAGACTTTATAAGTGATGTATATAAAGGCGCTGATGTTGTCTCTAAAAAAGCTGAAGATATCGCTGAAGATATAACAGGTTCATCTGATACAGATGAAAATATTGGCAGTGATGTTGCAGGTTTATTTGAAAGCGTTATTGAGAATTCTTCGTCTTATACTTACCCAACCAAGGAGATGCAGGATGACTGGGATGAGATAGGCTTATCAGACAGCACCATAGCCTCAGTACAGAATGATCAGATCGGTCTTTATTATTACGATAGCTTAAACCTGGATGAACAGAAGCTTTATGCTGAGATTTACTATATTTTATCTAATCAGGCAGAGTATATCTACATCACATCTACTGATATGGAAGAAGTTGAGAAGGTTCAGCAGTGCGTTCAGAATGACCATCCTGAGATATTCTATCTTGACGGCTATTTGATGAACAGGTATATGACCTCTGATAGTGAAGAAATAAAGGCTCTTACCTATGGAGGAAAATATACTCTTACAACAAGTGAGATAGAAGCAAGGAATGAAAGGCTTAAAGCGGCAGCAGATAACATAATAGCAGGAATGCCTGATACTACAGATGAATATGAGATCGTTAAGTACTTTTACGATTATATAGTACTTCATACCGAATATCAGATAGGATCTGAAGATAATCAGAATATATGTTCTGTTCTTTTAAACGGGGCAAGCGTGTGTCAGGGCTATGCCAAGACGCTTCAGTACCTGCTTCAGAAAGTCGGTATTACCTGCGAAATGGTATCAGGGACCGTCGATAATGGCTCTACGACATCTTCACATGCCTGGAATATTGTAAAGGTCAATGGCAACTGGTATTATGTTGATCCTACCTGGGGTGATTCTTCTTTTACAGGATCTCTTCCGGGAGATACAGAGGTTGTCAATTATGCATATTTATGCGTTACAACAAGTGACCTTGCTACTACGCATACAACTGATGAAGTAGTTGAACTTCCTGAATGTAACTCGACTGCAGATAACTATTTTGTCAGGGAAAATGCACTTTTTGACTCTGTAGATAAAGAAAAGCTTCACAGCCTTTTTCTAAAAGAAGCTCAAGAAGGTAAAAGCTGCGTTACATTCAAGTGCACAAATGCAGAAGTATTTGAGCAGATGAAGGCATATCTTTTTTCTGATAAAGGCGGAGCTATTTTTGAATATCTGCCATCAGATGCTACAAGAGCTTCATATATAAGTCAGGATACAACCTTGACCTATATGATATGGCTATAAAGGCCATAAATGCGCCTTCTTTGCAAAATGCATAAAAACAGTTATAATCATTATAAATATTTCTTTATGAAAGGGAGATTGTTATGGAAAACACAGCTGATAACAGCTCTTTTAATTTGAGAGAGAATTCAGACATCGGAAGCGTTAAGATTGCAAATGACGTAATAGGAATGATCGCAGCACTTGCTGCCATGGAGATAGATGGTGTATCCGGAATGCCTGGAAATATTACATCTGATGCTCTTCAGAAAAGTGGATATCGTAAGCTTTCCAAAGGCGTAAGAGTACAGCTTAGTGGCAAGAATGTAGCATTGGATCTGGCTCTTTTAATGGGATATGGTTTTAATATTCCTGCTACCAGCCAGAAGGTTCAGACACGTGTAAAGAGTACTGTTGAGAATATGACAGGTCTTAATGTTACAGATGTTAACGTACACATTTCAGGCATCACAGTAGCTGAATCATAATTTTTTTGTATTTGAACATTGAAAAGGAAATAGTTTATGAAAAGAAGTGAAGAAAGAGAGCAGGTATTTAAGCTCCTGTTTCGTGTAGAATTTAATCCAATCGAAGAAATGGCAGAACAGGAAGAGCTTTTCTCAGAGGACCTTCCGGAATCAGAAGATCTTTTTATGAGTTCTGATGAAAAGAAGTTATCAGAAAAAGATGCTGATAAGATCAGGGCCCGTTATGAGAAGATAGCCGGAAAACTTCCTGAAATTGATGCGATGATCAATGAGAAGACTCTTGGCTGGGATACAGAGCGTATGGCTAAGGTTGATCTTACTATCATCCGTCTGGCTGTTTTTGAGATCAAATTTGATGATGATATACCTACAGGAGTAGCTATTAACGAGGCAGTTGAACTTGCCAAGAAATTTGGCCAGGATGGATCTGCTTCATTCGTTAACGGAGTATTGGCAAAATTTGCTTAAGAATAATGTTTATACCGTAGCACAGGTAAATTCATATATTAAAGACATGTTTAACCAGGACTTTCTTTTAAGAAAGCTTACGGTTAAAGGTGAAGTCAGCAATTGCAAGTATCATTCTTCGGGTCATATCTATTTCACTTTAAAGGATTCGTCAGGAACTCTTAATTGTGTAATGTTTCGTGGAAACAGAAGCGGCCTTAAGTTTCAGATGACTGAAGGGCAGCAGGTGCAGGTAACAGGAAGCTGTGACGTGTACGTCAAAGGCGGAAGCTACCAGCTCTATGCAACTAAGATAGAACCTGACGGGACAGGACAGCTGTATGAGAAATATGAACAGCTGAAGAAGAAGCTGGAAGAACTTGGGATGTTCTCACCTGAGTACAAGCAAGAGATTCCAAAATATATACGTACGCTTGGAGTTGTGACTGCTCCTAAAGGAGCTGCAGTGCATGATATCATCAGCATTACCAAAAGGCGCAACCCCTTCGTGCAGATTATTCTCTACCCTGCGATCGTGCAGGGAGTTGATGCTCCTGCCAGTATAGTCAGAGGGCTGCAGGTACTTGCAGACGCTGATGTAGATGTGATCATAGTTGGACGTGGCGGAGGCTCAATCGAAGATCTGTGGGCTTTTAATGATGAGTCTGTTGCACAGGCTATATTTGACTGCCCGATTCCCATCATATCAGCAGTTGGACATGAAACTGATACTACGATAGCAGATTATGTGGCGGATTTAAGAGCGCCTACACCATCTGCAGGGGCTGAACTTGCGGTTTATGAGTATCAAAGATTTATAAATGATATAGAAGATTACAGGAATATATTATATGGTCAGTTTGATGCCACACTTAGCTCCTGCAAACACGAGCTAAAAGTAAGGCAGAGTATGATCAAAGCTTATTCACCCTGGTCCAAGATAAGAGACAAGAGGATGAGACAGGCTGAATATATTGATACCATCAGTCTTTTATGGAAGCAGCAGCTTATGAAGAACAGAAACAGGCTTGATGTCAGGATTGAGAAGATGAAGGGTCTGTCACCTCTTGATAAGCTTAAAAGCGGCTTTTCATACGTAGAAGATGAAAATGGTAATAATATACGAAGTATAAGTCAGACATCTGTTGGCAGGGAGATAGCCGTTAAGGTTACAGACGGAACTATAGTGGCTAAGACTATATCAACAAATGCAAGTACAAACTTAGAAGAGGTATAAAATGCCTGCAGCAAAGAAAAACAGTAAAAATAATAATGAAAATAATACTAATATAGAAGACCTTGAAGGCATAAGTGTAGAAGAAGCTTTTAAAAGAGTGGATGATGTTATTTCTGCAATGCAGGAGGATGATATAACACTCGAAGAATCTTTTCACAAATATAAAGAAGGAATTGATCTTCTGAAATTTGCCGGAACTATGATAGACAGGGTCGAAAAGGAAGCTCTTAAGATATCTGAAGACGGAGAACTTGAGGTATTTGAAGACGAGGAATAGTACTAATTCCTCAGGCCACATAGATATAAGTTAGTAAAAGAGTTTGTTTTATAATGGAGGAAATTATGTCAGATCCCGATGAAAATTTTGAAATTAAGCGTCAGGAGAGAATTGAGGCAGCAGAGCATATCATTACAAGTTATCTGCCTAAAGAAGAGGGTCGTCAGAAGACTGTCATTGAAGCAATGAATTACAGTGTTCTTGCCGGTGGAAAGAGGCTGAGACCAGTTCTTATGCGTGAAGCATATATGATGTTCGGCGGAAGAAATGAGATGATAATCGGACCTTTTATGGCTGCACTTGAGATGATACATACATATTCTCTCGTTCATGATGATCTTCCGGCGCTTGATAACGATGAATTCAGACGTGGAAAAAAGACTACACATGCTGTTTATGGCCCGGGAATGGCTACAATAGCCGGAGACGGACTTTTAAACTATGCTTTTGAGACAGCATTAAAGGCAGCTCAGGAATGCCAGGAACTTCCTGAATATGACGGAAGTGTATCAAGCCGTATGCTGGCTGCCCTGACTATTCTTGCCGAGAAAGCCGGAATTTACGGTATGATCGGCGGACAGTGCGCAGACATAGAAGCTGAGAAGAGAAGTGATGTAACACCTGATGATCTTTTGTATATACATGAGAACAAGACAGGAGCACTTATAGAGAGCGCACTTATGATAGGAGCTGTTCTTGCAGGAGCAAGCGCATGCGATGTTCATAAGATGGAACAGATAGGACTTAATGTAGGAGTTGCATTCCAGATACAGGACGACATACTTGATGTCATAGGCGATCAGGACAAGCTTGGTAAGCCTGTGGGTTCTGATGAAAAGAATGAAAAGACTACTTATGTTTCATTTTATGGAATTGATAAATCAAAAGAAGAAGTAACAAGACTCTCTGATGAAGCACTGGATCTTTTAAGAGAACTTGAAAGCAGGGAAGGTCATGAAGATATTTTCCTGGAAGAACTTATTACATGGCTTATTCACAGAGATAACTAATATTAGATGCGTGAAAGAAAATGGATAAAATTATACTTGATAAAATAAACAATACAGGTGATATAAAGAAGATTCCTGAGAATGAACTTCCGATACTCTCACAGGAAATACGTGATTTTCTTGTGGAAAAGCTGAGCGTAACCGGAGGACATCTTGCTTCGAATCTGGGAACTGTGGAGCTTACAATAGCACTTCACAGAAGCCTTGATCTGCCACAGGATAAGATAGTATGGGATGTAGGACATCAGTGCTATACTCATAAGATTCTTACAGGCAGAAAAAATGATTTTGATAACCTTCGTAAGTTTGGCGGAATGAGCGGCTTCCCTAAAAAGTCTGAGTCTGATACTGACTGTTTTGATACAGGACACAGTTCAAACTCTATTTCTGCCGGCCTGGGAATGGTCAAAGCAAGGGATCTTAGAGGAGAAGATTATACAGTAGTATCAGTAATAGGTGATGGCGCACTTACAGGCGGCATGGCCTTTGAGGCGCTTAATAATGCTGCCAAGCTTGAGACTAACTTTATAATAATCCTTAATGACAATAATATGTCCATATCCGAAAGTATTGGAGGTATGTCCAAATATCTCGGACACATCCGTACAATGGACGGATACCTTAACCTTAAGGCTGATGTTTATAAGCAGCTTTCAGGACAGACTAAGGTTATCGAGAAGATCCGTCATGTGAAGAATAATTTTAAGCAGTTCTTCGTACCTGGAATGTTATTTGAAAACCTCGGTATTACTTATCTTGGACCTATTGATGGTCATAATGAGGCACTTCTTGAGCACGAGATCCAGGAAGCCAAGAAAGTTAAGAAGGCAGTAATCCTTCATGTACTTACTAAAAAGGGTAAGGGATATGAACCTGCTGAAAACCATCCTTCAAGATTCCATGGTGCTGAGCCATTCAATATTGAAAATGGTATACCTGCTCATCACAGAAAGGTTGCAGCATATCAGGATATCTTTTCAACTGTTATGTGGAAGCTTGGTGAAAGAGATCCAAGAGTCTGCGCTATTACAGCTGCAATGGCTGATGGAACAGGACTTAAGAGATTCAGAAATAAATTTCCGGACAGGTTCTTTGATGTAGGTATATCAGAAGAACATGCTGTTACTTTTGCTGCAGGACTTGCAGAGGGAGGAATGCGACCTGTATTTGCAGTATATTCCACATTCCTTCAAAGAGCTTATGACCAGATAATAGAAGATGTATGTCTTCAGAATCTTCCTGTGGTACTTGCCATAGACAGAGCAGGTCTTGTAGGCTCTGACGGAGAGACCCATCAGGGAATATTCGACCTTTCATATCTTTCAAGTATGCCCAATATGCATATCATGGCACCAAAGAATAAATGGGAGCTTTCAGATATGCTCAAGTTCGCAGTTAACTTTGACGGACCTATAGCTATAAGATATCCAAGAGGAGAAGCTTATGCAGGTCTTGTTGACTGGAGAGCTCCTATCGAGATGGGTAAGGCTGAGCCTATATTTGAAGAGGGCGGAGTACTTCTTCTTGCTGTAGGAAGTATGGTCAAGACAGCTGTTATGGTAAGAGAATTACTTGCAAGTGAAGGAATACCATGCTCTATCACAAACGCGCGTTTTGTAAAGCCTATCGATGAAGAATATATCCTTGGTGAAGCAGATAAGCATCCACTTATCGTCACAATGGAAGAGAATGTTCTATCTGGAGGATTTGGAGAAAAGGTAAGAAGTCTTCTTGGCAATAACAGATGCGACACAAGAATTATGAATATAGCTATCCCTGACCAGTTTGTAACACATGGAAGTCCGGAAGCACTTATGTCAATGCTTGGCATAGATGAGAAGTCTATAGCTCAGAAGATCAAGGCAGAGCTTAATGCTATGGAGGATAACAGATAATGCCTAAGACCAGATTAGATGTACTTTTGGTTGAAAGAGGGTTTGTATCTTCAAGAGAAAAGGCTAAAGCCCTGATCATGGCCGGAGATGTATTTATTAATGGTCAGAGAGAAGATAAGCCCGGAACATCCTTCCAGGAAGATAAAATTAAAAATATAGAAGTCAGAGGCGCTACGATTCCTTTCGTAAGCCGAGGCGGACTCAAGCTTGATAAAGCAGTTAAAACCTTTAATCTCGACTTTACTGGCTTTACTTGTATGGATATAGGCGCATCTACCGGAGGCTTTACGGATTGCATGCTGCAAAACGGAGCTGTTAAGGTATATTCCGTAGATGTAGGACATGGTCAGCTTGACTGGAAGCTCAGAAGCGATGACCGTGTTGTATGCATGGAAAAGACCAACTTCAGATATCTTACAAGAGATCAGATTGATGATGATATAGATTTTGCTTCATGCGATGTATCTTTTATCTCACTTACAAGAATACTGGTTCCTGCCAGAAAACTTTTAAAGGATGGCGCTCAGATGGTAGTCCTTATCAAGCCTCAGTTTGAAGCGGGTCGTGATAAAGTAGGCAAAAAGGGCGTAGTAAGAGACAAGAAAGTACATGAAGAAGTAATAAGCAGAATAATGGACTTTGCTGATATGGCAGGGTTTGAAATACTCCATCTTGACTATTCTCCTATAAGAGGACCTGAAGGTAATATAGAATACCTTCTTCATCTTAAAAAAGATGCATCAAGAAATGAAGAAGTATCAGAGTATGATGAAGCTACGGCATTAAAGAAATTTGGAGAGATAGAAGACTCTTGTAGCGGCATCTCTAAGACACAGGCAAACATGACACTAATAGGAAATGCTGTAGATGCAGCACACGGGGAGCTTGAAGGTTAATGGATCATTTTCTTATCTTTACCAATAAAAGCAAGGACAAAAATCTGGAATTTACTAATAAGGTAACTGATTTTCTGGAATCTCATGGGAAAAAGTGTTATATAGCACATTTTGAGGAACCCGGAAATAATACCTTAAGACCGGATGCAGTAATGTTTCGAACTCAGGTTCCACCTGAGATAGAATGCTGTATTGTTCTTGGCGGTGACGGAACCATGCTTCAGGCAGCAGTTAATGTCCGTGAAAGAAATATTCCTATTCTTGGAATAAACCTTGGGACAATGGGATATCTGACTGAAATAGACAGAAACCATATAAATGAGGCACTTCAAAGACTTATAAATGATGATTATGTAATAGAAGAGCGCATGCTTCTTAGCGGAACCAAGGTTACCGGTGAGAGAAAAGAGTTTATAGCTTTAAATGATATTGTTATTGCCAGAAAGGCAGCAGTACAGATCATAAAGCTCGTAGTATATGTTGACGACAGACTTCTTACCACATATCTAGCTGATGGTGTTATTATTTCTACACCAACAGGATCTACAGGCTACAATATGTCAGCCGGAGGACCGCTTGTATCACCGCAGTCCAATACCATGGTTATAACACCTATCTGTCCACACTCTCTTACTAACAGAAGTATAGTACTTCCGGCATCAGATAAGATAACTATAGAGCTTGGAGCAGGTAAAGCTGACAGAATACAGGAAGCTGAAGCAAGTGTAGATGGACATTTTGGAGCTTCAATCTCAACAGGCGACAGAATAGAGATAAGAAAAGCAGCAAAGATTTCAAAGATACTCAGAATGAACCAGGTAAGTTTTGTAGAAATACTAAACCAGAAACTTTTGTAAAGGGGGGACTATGAAGAAAAACAGACACAGTAAAATAATCGAACTAATAGAAAATAATGAGGTAGAAACTCAGGAGCAGCTCGCAGATCTTCTCAAAAATGACGGATATGATGTAACTCAGGCTACAGTATCCAGAGATATCAGAGAGCTTAGACTTACAAAGGTTCAGACAGGTGACGGACATCAGAAGTACCGTGTTATGGACCATGATGATGAAGAGCTTCAGGATAAATACATAAAAGTTCTTCAAAGCGGCTTTGTATCCATGGATAAGGCAGGCAACATTCTGGTGCTTAGAACAGTATCAGGTATGGCTATGGCTGTAGCTGCAGCACTTGATGCTCTGCACCTATCTCAGATAATAGGCTGCATTGCAGGAGATGATACTATTTTTGCTGCAATAAGAACAGAAGAGGATGTACAGGAAGTAATGGACAGAATCAGAGATATGCTCTGATTTTAGTAAAATGGGGGAGTAAATGCTATATTCATTACATGTTAAGGATCTTGCTCTTATTAAGGAGCAGGAAATTGAATTTACTAAAGGACTTAATGTTCTTACAGGTGAAACAGGAGCCGGTAAGTCTGTGCTTATAGGATCTGTTAATCTTGCATTGGGGAGCAAGGCTGACAAAGATCTGATAAGGACTGGTGCTGAATATGCTCTTGTAGAGCTAACATTCTTTGTAGATAATGAAAAGACCAAAGACAAGATCAAGGAGATGGACCTTCCTATCGAAGAGGATGGAACAGTTATCCTTAGTCGTAAGATAATGGACGGACGCAGTATCTGCAAAGTCGGGGGAGAAAATGTAACTGTTCGACAGCTTAGAGAGCTTGGCGAACTTCTTATCAATATTCATGGTCAGAATGATAATCAGACCCTCCTTCAGCGCAAAAAGCACCTTGATATACTTGATAGTTTTATAGGCAAGAGTGTTATTGAAGAAAAGAAAAAGCTTAAAGAAGTCTGGAAAAGACATGAAGATATAAAAGCTAAGCTTGATGAAACTGATATGGATGAAGCCACCAGAAAACGTGAGCAGGATCTTGCTTCTTTTGAGCTTGAAGAGATTGAAAATGCCGGACTTAAAGAAGGTGAAGATGAAGAACTTGAAGCAAGATATCGCCGCATGGCTAACAGCCTTAAGATAACAGAGGCTGCAGGAGAAGCTAAGGAGCTTTTGTTTGGAGAAGAAGGAGTAAGTGCATCAGATGCCATATCAAGTGCGCTTCAAAGACTTATAGCTGTAAGCTCTTATGATGAAAATGTCAAAGAGGTATCCAACCAGCTTGGTGATATCGATAATCTTATGACAGATCTTGGACACAGCCTTTCAGCTTATCTGTCAGATCTTGAATTTGATGATGAAGAATATAATGATACCGAGAACAGACTTGATCTTATAAATCATTTAAAAGATAAATATGGAAATAGTATAGAAGATATACTAAAATACGCAGAGGAAAAACAAAAACAGCTTGATATTCTTTCTAATCTAGAAGAAGAAAGAGAAAAACTTAAAAAAGAGCTTAATGCTTCTTTGGAAGAAGCCAAAAAGATATGTGCCAGAATATCTGATATAAGAAAAAAGAATGCAAAGGTGCTGGCAGCGCAAATGAAGCAGGCACTTATTGATCTTAACTTTCTTGATGTACAGTTTCGTATAGATGTAATACCAATGGAAGATCACATCACATCCGGCGGATATGATGAAGCTATATTTATGATATCTACTAATCCTGGGGAAGAATTAAGACCTCTTTCTGAAATTGCAAGTGGTGGTGAGCTTTCAAGAATCATGCTTGCACTTAAGACTGTTTTTGCAGATCAGGATGATATTGCCTCACTTATCTTTGATGAGATAGATACTGGTATAAGCGGAGTTACAGCCTGGAAGGTTTCAGAGAAGCTTGGCAAGCTTGCATCAAACCATCAGATAATATGCATTACACATCTTCCTCAGATTGCTGCAATGTATGACAGGCATTTCCTTATAAAGAAAGGCCTTTCTGACAGCCGCACTATTACAAGTATCAGTAAGCTTTCAGATGACGAAAGCATAGATGAACTTGGACGTATGCTTGGAGCCGGAGAAGTTACGGATGCTGTAAGACAGAATGCAAGAGAGATGAGAACCAAGGCACTTAATTCAAAGGCATGAAAGGAACACCATGACAATTAATACAGATGACCTGATAAATAGTATAATTGAAAGTCTTGATAGAATAGAAAATGTTAAGCTGCAGGATATACCAAATATGGATCTGTATATGGATCAGCTTACAACCTTTATGGATGAGAAGCTTAACAGGACTACAAGATATCCGGGAGAAGACAAGATCCTTACTAAGACAATGATCAATAATTATGCCAAGAATGATCTGCTTCCTCCTCCCATCAGAAAGAAGTATTCCAAGGATCATCTTATTTTATTGATATTTATTTACTATTTCAAAACAGTGCTTCCTATAAGTGATGTTCAGACACTTCTTGAGCCTATAAAGAAAAGGTTTCATATAAGTGACACAGATGGACTGACACTTTCTGAAATATATCAGACCATATTTGATATTGCAGAAAAAGAAGTTGATCCGTTAAAAGAAGATCTTCTGAAAAAAGCAGATATAGCAAATGGACTATTTGAGGATGCTGATGACGAAGATAAGGATCAGATGAAACTTTTCGCTTTCCTTAGTCTTCTTGCATATGATGTATATGTCAAAAAGCTTATTATCGAGAAGGTAATAGACGGGATAGATGAAAAGTCCGGAAAGAATAAGTCCAAAGAAGAACTAAGGGAAGAAAAACGAGCTGCAAAGGAAGCGGCAAAAGCCAGGAAGGCAGCAGCTAAAGCTGCCCGTCAGGAAATGAAAGGAAACTAACTCTCTTGAGTATTTACGATACATTAAACATTGAACAGAAAAAAGCAGTACTTCAGACTGAAGGACCAGTACTTATACTTGCAGGAGCTGGCTCTGGTAAGACAAGAGTACTTACACACAGAGTAGCTTATCTTATTGATGAATGCGGTGTTAACCCATGGAATATCATGGCTATTACTTTCACCAATAAGGCAGCAGGAGAGATGCGTGAAAGAGTTGACAAGATTGTAGGCTTTGGATCAGAAAGCATCTGGGTTACTACTTTCCACTCGACATGCGTCAGAATACTTAGAAGATATGCTGACAGACTTGGATATTCCAACAATTTCACTATTTATGATAGTGATGATTCCAAGACTGTCCTTAAAAATATAGTCAAGCAGTACAATCTCGAAACAAGAGATCTTAAGCTCAGGCAGATTCAGAATACAATCTCTAAATGTAAGGATAATCTTGTATCAGCTAATTCTTATACACTTTCAAGCGGCAATGATTTCCAGAAACAGAAGATAGCCAAGGCATATCAGGAATACCAGATATCTCTAAAAAAGAATAATGCTATGGATTTCGATGATCTTATCATGAATACCGTAACTCTTTTTCGTGAGAACAGTGATGTCCTTGAAAGCTATCAGGAGCGTTTTAAGTACATAATGGTCGATGAGTATCAGGATACTAATAATGCCCAGTTTGAGCTTATAAGACTTCTTGCAGACAGATACAAGAATCTGTGCGTTGTAGGTGATGATGACCAGTCAATCTACCGCTTCAGAGGCGCTAATATCAGAAATATCCTGGATTTTGAAAAGAACTATCCGGATGCTGTTGTTATAAAACTTGAGCAGAACTATCGTTCTACCCAGAACATACTTGATGCGGCTAATACTGTTATAAGACATAACAGAAGCCGAAAAGAAAAAGCTCTCTGGACGGATGAAGGAGAAGGCTCAAAGGTAAGATTCTGCGAGTTTGAGCAGGCTCCTGAAGAGGCTAACTTTATTGCAGATGATATTTCCAATAAAAAGAGACAGGGCAAGCTCTCATACGCAGATACAGCGGTTCTGTACAGGACTAATGCCCAGTCAAGACTTATAGAAGAGCGTTTTGTAATGTATGGTATCCCATACAATGTAGTTGGTGGTACTAACTTCTATGCAAGACGTGAGATCAAAGATCTTCTTGCTTATCTTAAGACTATAGATAACGGAAGTGATGAGCTTGCAGTACGCCGTATAATCAATATTCCTAAAAGAGGAATAGGTGCGACAACCCTTAATAAGATCGCGGATTATGCCAGCATGCATAACATGAATTTCTATGATGCTATAGCTCATGCTAATGAATATATTACAGGTAAAACCGTAGAAAAGCTTCACGATTTTGATCTTATGATCAAGGCATTCAGAGCTAAACAAAAGATGATGAGCCTTGAAGATCTCATACATGATGTTATAGATGTAACTGACTTTGAGGAATATTTAAGAGCTCTTCAGGAAGAAGATGAGAATAACGGAAGTCAGGACAACGACAGAAGACAGAACGTACAGGAACTTATAGGAAAGGTAATATCCTATGAGGAGAAGGCAGAAGATCCTACATTGTCAGGATTTCTTGAAGATGTAGCTCTTGTTGCTGACATAGATAATGTGGCAGAAGGCGATGAGAGAGTACTTCTTATGACCTTGCATAGTGCAAAGGGACTTGAGTTTGAGCATGTATATCTTGCCGGACTTGAAGAAGGAACTTTCCCAAGCTATATGACAATAAATGCTGAAGATTCTGATCCTATGGCGATGGAAGAAGAAAGAAGACTTGCCTACGTTGGAATAACAAGGGCCAAGAAGGAACTTACTATATCCTGTGCACACAGGCGTATGGTCAGAGGATCTTTTGAATCACTTGCTGTCAGCAGATTCGTAGATGAGATTCCTGAAAAGCTTCTCGACAGATCAGGTTCTACTGTAATGCCTTCATTCCTATTTGAAGGTGGCGACACAATAGAAGATGACGACAACTACGACTATGATAACGATATGCCAAGTAGACGCGGAAGTGAAAGCCGAAGGACATTTGGCAACTCAAGCGGATATTCGGGATCATCTTATTCCAGAGCCGATTATGCAGACAGATCTTATGGTCATAAGAATTTCAGTTCTGGAAGTTCTTATAACAGTGCTGCAAGTACAAGTTCAAGGCTTGGAGGCTTTAAGAGTAATGCTAATGAAAGATCTTCTGAAAAAATAGATCATGTTCCAGGAAGCAGTATATACGGCCCTGTTGGGAAACCTAAGGCAAGCCTTGCCAAGAAGACAGTAAGGACTCCTGCATCTAAGCCCTTTATAGCAGGAGCTGCCTCTACTCATAAGAAAGCCGGTAAAGGTGCATTGTCAGGGCTTTCTAAGGGAATGCCCAAGGCAGAGTCACTCGATTATAAAGAAGGTGACAGAGTAAGCCATATCAAGTATGGTGAAGGCGTAGTCAAAACCATAGAAGAAGGACCAAGAGATTATAAAGTCACAGTTGACTTTGATGATGCTGGACAGAAGATCATGTTTGCAGCATTTGCAAAATTAAAAAAGCTTTGATGATTTTAGATATAAGGACATCAATGTAACTTTGTGGTACAATATAACGTAGTAGTTCCGGTTACGCAAAAATATAAGACGTCATTATGAAAGGGGTCGTATATGGATAGACTTGATGAAGTACTTGAACTTAAAAAACTGAATGAACTTCTAGGACACAAGGAAGAAAAGGAAGACAAGTTCCCAAAGACAATCCTTTGGATACTTGCACTTATAGGCGTTGTTGCAGCAGTTGCAGCTATAGCATATTGCGTATATCGTTATCTGACACCGGTTTATGATGACGATTTTGATGATGATTGGGATGATGATTATGATTTTGATGATGATCTTGATCCTGTCGCAGTAAAGGCAGCAGCTAAGGCAGCTAACGAAGCTAGTAATGTATGAACCGCAGCAAAGCTGCGGGAGAATTCGGCATAAAATGCCGAATTCAGAACCAAATATATTACAAAATGGTGCAGCAAAGCTGCGGGAGAATTCGGCATAGATGCCGAATAATTAATTAGTATCAGTATATGTGCGGGAGCAGTGTGCCCTGTTGGGGCAGCTGCTCCCGTTTTTGGAGATAATGAGATTATGAAGAAAAGGCAGATAATTGAAGGAACAGTAATAAGGCGTGACTTTCCTAATAAAGGAGTAGTTGGAGATTTAGTTAAGGTTACAAAAGTATATGCAGATAATAATACAGAAAAAAGTGCAGAGTCTGATACTTCAAATGATGCAAAAGGCAACAGTGAAGAAAGCTATGAAAAGTTAGAAGGCACCTGCATTATTAAGAATACTCTTCCGGGCCAGCGCGTTAGAGGCATTGTAACCAAAAGAGGCAAGAACAGACTTGAAGCAAGACTTTTAGAAGTAATAGAAGAAGCCCCTGATGCAATAGAAAGTACATGCCCTCACTTTGGAATATGCGGAAGCTGTCATTATCTGTCAATGACCTATGAACAGGAGCTTGCTCTTAAAGAAGAACAGGTCAAAAAACTCCTTTTTGAAGCCTTTAAAAGACAGGATGAAGAACCTGTATGGGATGGTATTAAGAAAAGTCCTATACGTTTTGAATATAGAAATAAGATGGAGTTTTCCTTTGGTGACGAAATCAAAAATGGTCCCCTTTCTCTTGGCATGCACAAAAGAGGAAGTATGCATGATATTGTAACTGTTAAGGATTGCAATATAATCGATGCGGATTATAGAAAGGTACTTACTTGCGTACTTGATTATTTTGCAGATATGTATGTGCCAATGTCTGATAATGATCAATGGAAAAAGAATATTATTAATGAAGATAGTAATGTTTTCGAGAATGATGATATAAATACAAATGATATAGATACAAATATTATTGATACAAATAATATAGATACAAATAATATAGATACAAATGATATAGTAACTGCAAATTCTGATTTAGATACAGCTAATAAAGTTGTAACCGGAAAAGAGACAGTTACCTTCTATCATACAATGCAGAAAACCGGTTACCTTCGTCATCTTCTTGTACGTAAGGCTAGAAAGACAGGGCAGATTCTTGTGGACCTTGTTACAACTACTCAGGAAGAACATGACCTTATACCACTTAAGGATGCACTTTTAGCTCTTGACCTTGATGGTGAAATAGTAGGATTTTTGCATACAAAGAATGACAGCCTTTCAGATGCAGTAGTAGACCAGGGAACTGATATTATATATGGCCAGGATCATTTTACAGAAGAACTCCTCGGACTTAAATTTGACATATCTCCATTTTCTTTCTTCCAGACCAATTCTCTTTCTGCAGAGGTACTTTATGATACGGTAAGAGATTATGTCAAAGAAGGAATGAAAGAGCAGGGACGAGACAAGGCACATATCCTGTATGACCTTTACTGCGGAACAGGTACTATATCTCAGCTTATGTCTCCTGTTGCTGATAAAGTCATAGGCGTAGAGATAATTGAAGAGGCCGTAGAAGCAGCCAAAATAAATGCAAAGCGCAATAACGTTGATAACTGCGAGTTCATAGCAGGTGACGTCCTCAAAGTCCTTGATGAAATAAAAGAACGTCCCGATTATATAATCCTTGATCCACCAAGAGATGGAATTCATCCAAAAGCACTTAAGAAGATCATTGATTATGGCGTGGATCATATGGTATACGTATCCTGCAAGCCTACGAGTCTTCAAAGAGA
>NZ_JAILQF010000491.1 GCF_024699075.1 Butyrivibrio sp. | reverse complement strand
AAACAGATCATCAACAACATCGTCATGTTCTATGACTTCTCTTGCCTTTTCAATATCCTTCTCAACATAGGCTTCAATACTGTGATTGAGCATCATCATTGTTTCCGTAGCCATCTTGGAAATATGTTCAAACTTATCAATCTGGCTTTTTCGCCCCATAAGTATTGTCATTTCTGAAATATCTGCTGCATGGTCGCCGATTCTTTCCATATCTGTTACCATTTTCATTGCTGCCGTTACAATACGAAGATCCTTGGCAACAGGTTGCTGCTGTATAAGAAGATTGAAGCAAATGCTTTCGATATGTTTTTGCAACCTGTCAACTTCAGAATCATTTTCCATGATCATTTGTGCCTTGATTTCATCACGCGCCACCATTGCTTCTATCGCACTTTTAATAGACTTAATAATTTTACTACCCATCTCTATCATTTCTGTATTAAGCTCCAAAAGCTGCTCATCAAATTTGCTTCTCATGACTATTGTCCTTTCCATAATTTCTATTATTTCACCAATCATATCAGCCAAATCTTCCTGTTATATAATCCTCAGTCCTTTTATCTTTAGGATATGCAAAAATTCGTCCTGTTTCTCCAAATTCAACCATCTCTCCTACAAGAAAAAATGCTGTATAATCCGATACTCTCACAGCCTGTTGCATATTATGAGTTACCACAACTACTGTATACTTTTTCTTAAGCTCCTCCATAAGATCTTCTATCTTGGTTGTTGATATAGGATCAAGTGCAGAAGTAGGCTCATCCATAAGAAGTATTTCAGGTTCTACAGCAAGAGCTCTTGCAATGCAGATTCTTTGCTGCTGACCACCTGATAATGAAAGCGCTGATTTCTTTAATCTATCTTTTACTTCATCAAAGATAGCTGCTCCTCTAAGGCTTTCTTCTACGATCTTATCAAGTTTCTTTCTATCCTTGATACCATGTACCCTTGGGCCATATGCTATGTTGTCATATATACTCATTGGAAAAGGATTGGGCTGCTGAAAAACCATTCCGACTTTTTTTCTTAAAAGAGTAGTATCAATCCCTTTTCTATATATATCTTCACCATCAATCTGAACCTTTCCTGTAATCTTAACGTCATCCACAAGATCATTCATTCTGTTAAGTGTTTTCAGAAAGGTTGATTTACCGCATCCTGACGGACCTATAAAAGCAGTAATTGCATTTCCTTTAATTTCCATACTTACATCTTTGAGTGCATGGTTCTCACCATAAAAAAGATTTAAGTCATTAACTGATATCTTTGTATTTCCCATTATCAACCTTATTCCTTCCTTGTTACGTCAAAATGCCTTGTAAGTGCCTTTGTTCCAAGATTTATTAAAAGCACTATTATAAGAAGAACTACTGCTATTCCAAATGCAGTTTCAAAATCACCTTCACTTGTTGCAGACAGATACATTTGAATAGTCAGAGTACCGCCTGACTGAAAAGGCTTATCTAAAAGTCCATCTATATTTTTAGGTAATAGCTTTGCACTTCCGGCAGTGAATAATAAAGCAGCTGATTCTCCCACAATTCTTCCAATAGCAAGAATTGCTCCTGTAATAATTCCAGGCATTGCACAAGGAATTAAAATTGTCCTGATCATATGCCACTTGCCGCTTCCAAGTCCTATTGCCCCATTTCTGTAAGAATCCGGAACCGTCTTTAAAGCTTCCTGTGTATTTCTTGTTATAAGTGGCAAAACCATGATTATAAGCGTAAGTGATCCTGTAAGAAGTGAATATCCAAGTCCGAGCTTTTCTCCAAAAAACATCATTCCAAAAAGTCCGAAAATTATCGAAGGTATTCCGGAAAGAGTCTCAGTTGCATATTCGATAAGAGTTACGATCTTCCCTGGTTTTGCGTATTCATTAAGATAAATAGCACTACCTACACCAATTGGCGTTGCAATTATCATAGTAATAAAGACGATCATAACAGTATTAACAATATTACCTGCAATACCTACAGTTCCTTTTAAAACACTTGTCACTGAAGTAAGGAATGACAGATTGACAGCTCTTATACCTTTTACAAATACATAGATTATGATGCCGGCTAATAAGAAAACAGAAAAAGCTGCGCATATATATATAAGTAGCCGAATGCACATATCTATTATTTTCCTTTTATTAATTGTCACTTTCTGTTCCTACCTTCCTTGCCTTTAGTAAAATAAAATTAACGATCATAATGAAAACGTACAGTACAAGTCCAACAGTAAACAGTACCTGTCTATGTGTTCCGCTGGCATATCCCATTTCACTGACAATCTGGGTTGTAAGAGTTCTGACTGAATTAAATGGAAGTGGTATATTTACTGCACCACCCGCAACCATATTAATAGCCATTGCTTCTCCAAGAGCTCTTCCAATACCAAGTACAACACCCGTTAGAATTCCTGATCTTGCTGCCGGAATAACGGTTTTAAATATTGTCTGTTCTTTAGTTGCGCCAAGTGCAAGGGATGCTGCTCTCAAATTATCTGATACAGCCTTTATCGATGATGTACTTACACTAATAACTGTTGGAAGGATCATGATCGCCAGAACAATGATCGCAGAAAGCATATTAGCACCACCCGTATATTGGTGAGTACTATCGCCCTCAAATATAATTTTTTCCAGCTTGAACATAAAAGGATTAAGAACCATCATTCCTATAAGACCATAGATAACTGAAGGAATGGCAGCAAGTAGTTCAACTGCGCTCCCAACGATGCTTCCAAGCTTTTTATGTGCCATTTCTGACAAAAAAACAGCAGTAAGGACACCAATAGGAACACCAACAAGTATTGCAGCTGCAGTACCTACAAATGATGTTAATATAATATATCCTATTCCATAAGACGGGCTGCTGGCAGTAGGCTTCCACACTGTTCCAAAAAGAAGATCACAAACCCCGACTTCTTTCAAAGCCGGGGTGCCTTTGATGAACATATATAGCGTAATCGCACATACTGCAAATATAGCAACCACTGCGCAGATCAAAAATATCAGGTTTGCAGTTTTTTCTATAATTGCTTTTTTATTCATTTTATCCCCTTACTGTGGAACGATAAGGCCAACACTCTTAATGATCTCTTTACCTTCTTCAGAATTCACATAATCAAACCATGCCTTAACAAGTTCGCTCTGCTCACTAATCTCACCCTTTGTAGCCATAACAAATGGTCTCTGAAGCAGGTATGCTCCAGCAAGGATCTGCTCTTCTGTAGGCTCAACACCATCAATTTTCATACCGGTAACAGTATCATCAACTACATCAAGTGATACATATCCGATTGCTCCTGGAGTTGCTGCAACCTTTGCAAGTACACCACCTGTAGAATCAAGTTCCTGTGCATATACACAGATATCTTCAACTTCCATAAGTTCCTCAAAAGCATCCCTTGTTCCAGAACCTGCTTCTCTTCCAATTACTACGATAGGCTGATCTGTTCCGCCAACTTCACTCCAGTTTGTAATTTCTCCTGTGTATATCTTGGCAAGATCTTCTGATGTGATATCTGTTACAGTATTTTCCTTGTCAGTAATAACAGCAATTCCATCGATAGCTACAATATTCTCTACAAGGCCGTTGTTCTTTTCCTCATCCTTAAGACCTCTTGATGCATCTCCTATATCAACTGATCCTGAAGCAAGTGATTCAAGTCCTGCACCTGATCCTGTATACTCTACAGTTACTGTTACGCCAGGATTAGATTCCATAAAGCTCTCTGACATTGCCTCACACATCTTTTCCATTGATGTGGATCCTGCAAGAGAAATGCTTCCTTCTAATGCTACGTTCTCAGTATTTTGTGTTTCAGCTGCTTCACTTTCTGCAGCATCATTTTCTGAACCTTCACTTTCTGCTGCTTCACTTACAGGTGTCTCGCTCCCTGTTGTATCTGTTCCAGATGCCTCTGAGCTACATCCTGTTAAAGCGGCAGACATAAGACATACGCTTGTTAATGCTGCAAATAGTTTCTTTTTCATAATATTAGTCCTCTTCTTTCTAACTTTCTTTTTGTATTTCTTATTTATTTTGTTTTTTATGATCGGCGCCCTTTATGTTGCAACATATTAAGCATATATTTGTTATGTAAAACCCATCACCAGTTTTAAGTAAAACCTGCGTAAAAGTCACGCAAACTCATGATTAAAGAGATAGATCATTCCTCCATAAAATCCTGTAAATATTGCAGGATATCCCATAAAGCAAAACAGCCACATATATCCCTGTAAAAAGAATCTTCCTATAGCCACCCATAAAAAAGCTCCTATTATAAGATTTACTAAAATTCTGACTCCCAAATATAATCTGTTCTTTAAATATATACTTGTATTCAGTTCATTAACCTTATTCCAAATAATGTTCATCTAATTCACCTCCATAAGATAATGCTAATAATCTCATGTAAAATCAGCTATCAGTCTTATGTAAAAAGCCAGTAAAGGATTACATTTAATAAGGCAATTCTTTCATTATCCAATGTAGAAAAGCGATATATGATGAACTATTAATTTGCCTATTACAGAATGAGCGATATATGATGAACTTTTAATTTACCCATTACAGAATGAGCGATATAACGAACACCAAAACACAACTTGACAAATATACCATTGCCATTTAACTGTTATCATGTTAAGATAAAAAGCACCTTACGGAGCAGTTCGTAAGTTCAACGTATATTAACCATACTGCCACCGGGTAGTGAATGCTTATTGCATTCGTGTTCACATCGTTAGGTCTTAGAAGATGTGTACGCGGATGTTTTTTTATGGAGTATTTTTATGACATTATTTAAGAAGGTTAAAAACTATTTTTCTTTATTTGAGATTTCAATCTGGGTAGTATCTGTGACCCTTATTGTTTCTTCATTTTTTATTTTTGATAAGGAGCAGTATCTTACACTGATAGCCTCTCTTATAGGAGTAACTTCAATACTGTTAAATGCCAAAGGAAACCCCATGGGGCAGCTTCTTATGGTATTTTTCAGCCTTATGTACGGCTATATTTCATTTTCTTTTTCTTATTATGGGGAAATGATAACTTACCTTGGCATGACTATGCCTATGGCTGTATTTGCTCTGATAAGCTGGATCCGCCATCCCTACAATGGCAGAAAAACTGAAGTAGAAGTAAATCATATAGAAAAAAATGAACTTGTATTTATGGTAATACTTGCAGCAGTAATTACTACTGTTTTTTATTTCATATTGTTAGCATTTAATACAGCCAATATCCTGCCAAGTACCATTTCAGTAACCACAAGTTTTATAGCTGTGTACCTTACATTTAGAAGAAGCGCATATTTTTCGGTTGCATATGCCCTTAATGATATAGTCTTACTCATACTTTGGGGCCTTGCAAGCCTTGAAGATATCAGATATATATCTGTCATCGTATGTTTTATGGCCTTTTTAATAAATGATATATATGCATTTTACAGTTGGAAAAAGATGGAATACAGACAAAGGACTTATGTTCTAAAAAACTGCGCTTATCTTTATAGCTCAAAGATAAACGCAGTTTAATTCTTTAACCGCTTTTGGCACATACTTCTTTAAATTCTTCCAAAGGTACAGGCGGTGAAAACAGATAGCCCTGTAAATAATCACATCCTATTTTGTACATTTCGTCAGCCATCTCTTTAGTCTCAATTCCCTCAGCCGTAACCGTAAATCCCATCTTTTTAAAAGTCTGTATAAGGCTTGGAAGAAGGGTGTCAGGATTATTGCAATAATCCCTTACAATAGCCATATCTATTTTGATATTTATAAATGGTATACTCTTGACCCTGTCAAGATTTGAATATCCTTTACCATAATCGTCAAGGACGAACTGGAATCCTCCTTCTTTCATGATCTGAATCTGACGCATAAGAACCATCTGATCTACCATGGCTTCTTCTGTTATCTCAAGATGGATCACGCCTACGTCAATACCGCACTCATCAACAATATAATTATATCTGTTTGCAAGGCTCTTATTCATGAACTGCATTGGAGAAAGATTTACATTTATCCATTTAACGCCCATTTCTTCAAGACTGTTATCTTTTATATACCTGCATGTCTTTTTTAATATCTGTTCGCCCATCTGGTTAATGCTGCCATTATGTTCAGCAATTGTGATGAACTCTCCTGGCATTATCCTGTTTCCATCAGGGTCTTTGATCCTTGCAAGAGCTTCTGCACCAACTATTTTATATGTATCAGCCCTTACAATTGGCTGTAAATACACCTCAGTCTTATCATTTTCAATAACCCACTTAAGAGTTTTTCTTATATATACTTCTCTTTCGCTTTGTAATA
>NZ_JAILQF010000076.1 GCF_024699075.1 Butyrivibrio sp. | reverse complement strand
TTTCTTGGTTGCATGCAGTTTTGCACTTTGTTACACTATATTAGTAGTTAATAAAACATAACACGTTTTGTGCTATGAAATTATATTGAAAGGACGAAGATATATGCTCAGATTATCTAAATCTAAATCACTATTATCAGTGATAATGGCAGCTTCTATGGTAATTGTACCTCAGGCTACAATTACAGCTTACGCTGAAGAAGTTGCTACAACCAGCATTGAGGCACAGCTTGAAACGTTGTCTCAGGCTACAGGCATAAGCTACAAGGATAATTTCTATGATGTTGTAAATGCTAATACA
This sequence comes from Butyrivibrio sp., assembly GCF_024699075.1. The sequence continues at coordinate 11,179 of NZ_JAILQF010000076.1, read as the reverse complement.
TTTGCATCACATGAAATTGCAGCTACAGATTCACAGTGGTCCTGGTTTGGAGAACTTTCTGATCAGCAGGAAGTTCAGATGGAAGAGATTTTCTCCGAGATCAACTCACAAGACAATTATGGAAAGGGAACTCCGGAGCAAAAGCTTCATGACATGTATGAACTTTTCAGCGACACAGAAGCAAGAAATGCTGACGGACTCGGAGAGTTCCAGAAATACATGGATGGTATACTTAACTCAACTAATATTACAGAGTACATTACTGCTGTAATGAGTCTTGGCGTAGATACAGGATATGGTTCAATCCTTCCTGCATTTGCATTGAATCAGGATGACCTTGATTCTACAAGATACATAATATCAGTATCTGCCGGAGACTCTCTCCTTGGTAAGGACTATTATGAAACAGAAGGCTATGAATCTTATGCCGAAATTTATAATCAGTATCTCTTCCAGCTTCTTCTTATCAATGGCTTCACACAGGAAGATGCTCAGAGAATGGTTGAAAATACTGATACAGTTGCAAGAAAGCTTGCATCTGTAGAACTTGAAAGCACAGATTATTATGATGTTGAGAAGTATTACAATATCTATACAGAAGCAGATCTTATTGCTGCATTCCCTGCTATAGATATGGCAAGCTATATGCAGGCTCAGGATGTATCAGGATTCGACAGATATCTTGTACCTGATGAAGCTAAGATGGCGATGTGTTCAGAACTTATCACAGAAGATAATCTTCAGATGCTCAAGGACTATTCAGCTACAATACTTGTTCATGATCTTCGTGCAATAACTACTCAGACTGCATATGATCTTACAGTAGAGACAAGCAATAAGCTTAATGGTATTACTGAAGCAGAGTCACAGGAATATTACTGGATGGCTCAGACAGCATCTTTCCTTGAATGGAATTATGGTGTTCTTTACACAGATAATTACTGCTCAAAAGAAGCTAAAGAAGAAGTTACCAAGATGATCACAGAGATTCTTGCTGAGTACAAGAACATCATCAATTCTCAGGAGTGGATGAGCGAGACAACCAAGCAGGCTGCAATTGCAAAGCTTGATTCTCTTCAGGTTAAAGTTGGATATCCGGATGACTTTGATTATTATCTTAGCCAGGAAGCTCCTGTAGATAGCAAAGAAGAGGGCGGTTCACTTACATCTAACATGATCAAGAGTCATCAGATGAATAATGCTATATTTAAGGAACTTGTTTCTAATCCGGTAGATAGAACAAAGTGGATTGCTACTCCTCAGACAATTAACGCATTCTATGATCCTTCAAACAATAGTATCACAATCCTTGCAGGTATTATGCAGGATCCATTCTATAATCCAAATGCTTCAGAAGCAGCTAACCTTGGAGCAATTGGTGCTGTAATAGGTCACGAGATAAGCCATGCATTCGATTCATCAGGATCTCAGTATGATGCTAATGGTAATTATAATCCATGGTGGACAGAAGAAGAGTACGTCGCATATGTAAATATGTGCCAGGAAATCATAGATTATTATGATACATTCCCATCATTAGAGACAGGGTCAACTGTTGATGGTGCTCTTACTATTACAGAGAATATAGCAGACCTTGGCGGCGTATATGTTGTTACACAGGTTATAGGTGATGATAAGGATGCTCTTCAGGAAGCCTTCGTATCCTGGGCTAATATATGGGCAGAAGAGATGACCTATGAATATGCAAGCATACTCCTTATGATGGATGTTCACTCACCTGGACGAGCTAGAGCTAATGCTGTTCTTTCCAATATGGATGCATTCTATGAGGCATTCGATATTCAGGAAGGCGATGGAATGTATGTTGCTCCTGAAGACAGAGTAGGTATCTGGAAATAAGTACAGATATCTTCCATCTTTAGATATTTAACTTATCACAACCTGGCTCTGCGCAGTCTTTGCGCAGAGCCTTTCTTTTAAGGATATAAAATATGATTCACGATTTAGTAAGATATCAATTTGATGATAAGAGCTTTATGAAAAGAGAAACGGTGTTACTAGTATCTCTTGGATGTTCCTGGGGAAGGTGCGCCTTTTGCGATTATCAGGAGGATAAGTCATCTTCTGTTTTAAAGTGCGATTCAGTAAACAAAAAAGTCCTTGAGCTTGTAAAAGGAAAAGAAATAGGGTCTGAAGTACTTGATATTACCTGTTCAGCTTCCTATACTGAGCTTCCTTTTACGACCATGAATTATATAAGAGATACCTGCAGTTGTAAGGGCATTAGTACTGTTATACTTGAAGGCCATTATATATTCAGGGAGTCTAACAGTTTTTATATAGATTTCTTTGAACAACGCGGGATAAAGACAATATTCAGATGCGGAATAGAAACCTTTGACGAACATCTTCGTGAAGACATATTAAGAAAAGGACTTCCCGGTGCAAAACCGGAGGAGATCAGTAAATATTTCAGCTGGATCAATTTAATGTACGGCATGGAAGGTCAGACATTTGACCAGCTTCAAAAGGATTTTGAAATCGGCCTTAAATTTTTTGACAGAATAAATTTAAGTATTTATACATCGGTAAAAGAAGGCCCTGCCCGTGACAAGGCCAAGATCAAGGCTTTCTATGATTCGCCTTTATATCAGGATCTTTTGGATAGTAAAAGAGTAGATATTTTTGATGAATGGGACGACGATAACGACCATAATGTAGGTCATGATATATAAAATGCTCAAGATAACCTGCCACTCCTTATCTGATCACATATGAAGAGGCAGAATATGTTTTTGTAAGGATATATCATAATTATGCCGATATATTCTTCGATATGATTAGAGATGCCAAAGTCAGTATTGAACTAATTATATGCTATGTTGTGCTTGCATTTGCAGCACTTAGGCTCTTTTCGGTCGGTCTGTTTCAAAGTAATTCCTACTTGGACAAAGAGCTTTATTTTAGTCTGCTTTCAGATAACTGGGAGCAGGTCCTTGATGATGGAACAAGAGTTCCTGTAGAAGTTCCCGGAGAAGCTCTGCCCAGCGATTCCAAGCAGTTCGTTATAGAAAGAGAACTGCCCATCACAATTACTGAACATTCATGGCTGTCTATAAGAAGCACCCGCCAGAATATTCATATCTATATAGATGGAAATCTAAGAAAATCTTATTCCAGAACATTCGAAGAATACGGAAGGACTACAGTTCCCAGCTTTTATCTCTTTGTACAGCTTAGTAAAAATGACATAGGAAAGACTATCACGATCACAGGTTCATCTGAATATGAGGTCTTTGCTTATTCTATTAATGACATAGTAATTGGCAGCCAGATAGGTATCTGGTATTACTATGCAATAAGAGATGACTTTGGATTTGTACTGCCTCTTATTGTTATGGTCATAGCAATAGGGGCTTCAGGGATCCTTCTTGTTGTAAGTACTTATAGTAAAAACAGTCGAAAGTTTATTTTCCTTGGGTTTGGAGTATTTTTGTATTCTGCATGGGAGATATGTGACTCTCATTTAAGACAGCTTATCTTTAATAATATAAGCATTGCATCTGATGCTGCTTATATGATTTTTTCAATAATTCCAATACCATTTCTTTATAGTCTTGATCTTCTTCAAAAAGGAAGATATCACAGATCAAACATTTCGTTTTCAATAGCTGCTGTAGGAGCCTCTATTGTCACTGCTATTCTAAACAGTTTTGGAGTCTATACATATATATTCACTATGCCGTATCTTGTTGTTATAGCAGTAGCATCAACAATATATATGATAATAACCATATTTATAGATATATTTAAAAGAAGTCTTACAGAAAACAAAATCACCATTTCAGGTTATATCGGCTTTGCTGCTACAGGCGTAGTTGCAGGTATATTCTATGCGATTCATCCTGATACTCCTGCTACTCCTATTGTTAACCTTGGAATGATACTTATCCTGGTATGTGCGATAGTTGATATGATCTTTTCCTATGTTATCGAAAGAAGAGACAGAAGCGTTGCAGAAGAAGTTTCAACTGCAAAGTCACAGTTTATAGCCAGCATGTCACATGAAATAAGAACCCCAATCAATTCAATCCTTGGAATGGCAGAACTGATACTTCGCGAATCATCAGAAGACAATATAACTTCATATGGCAAAAAAATCAGAGAATACGGCAAGTCACTTTTGAGACTTGTAAATGAGATCCTCGATTATTCGAGGCTTGAATCAGGCAAGGTTAATATTATTGAAGAAACCTATGATGCAGAAATAGCTATCACATCTTTGTACAAAATCTTTGAGCCTATTGCAGTCAAGAAGGGAATTACTATGCAGCTCAAACAGCATGGCATAGAAGAAAGGCTTTTGGTAGGAGATAATGAGAAGATCTACAAAATGGTAGGTGAACTTTTAAATAATGCAATTAGTTATACTGACAAGGGAAAGGTAACACTTGAAGCATATATTGAGGATCTTGGACGAACTGATGAAACAGGGCATGAACTTGTTATGTTTTCTATAGTGATCTCAGATACCGGCGTTGGTATAAGCCCTGCAGATCTTAATAAGCTTTTTGATCCTTTTGAAAATACCGGAGAAAAAGATGGCCAAAGTGGAATGTCACTTGTAGTTATCAATGGGCTCTTAGAAGTGCTTGGAAGTAAGCTTAATGTCAGATCAACTCCAGGAAAAGGATCAGAGTTTTCTTTTGATATTATTCAGAAAAAGGCAAATGATAAAGAAATTTCAAGCTGGAATACCAAACCTATAGAACCAGATCTAAGTATATTAAATGAAAAGGGAAGATTTTATTCTGATAAGCTTAAAGTCTTGTGTGTAGATGATTCTTCAATGAACCTTTCCGTAATAGAAGGACTATTAAAGAGAACAGGCTCAAAGATTCAGACTGCGACCAGTGGTGAAGAGGCCATAAATCTTGCAGGCAAAGATTCTTTTGACATTATATTCATGGACGACAGGATGCCTGGTATGAGTGGAGAAAAGGCCATGCACATAATAAGGGATATGTATAAAGACACCCAAGATGAAGTCATTGTAATAGCCCTTACTGGCAATGAGTATGCCGGAGCAAGAAAAGAGTACCAGAGAAAGGGATTTGATAATTACCTTTCAAAACCTGTAAAGACCTTCGAACTTGAAAAAATGCTTTGGACCTACTTCGAAGACAAGGCCATGGATGTTCAGACTGAAGGAACTGAAACAGTTTATAATGAAAAATTTAATATGATAGAGAATATATCAGAAATAGAGACAGATGACGGAGTCAAAAACTGCGGAAGCATAGAACTGTTTGTAAATGCTGTAAAGACATTTGCTGATACATCAGAAGATAATATCGAAATGCTTCAAAAGATAATTGATGATGAAGATCTAAAAAATGGCGTTATCAAAGTTCATGCCCTTAAATCAAATGCAAGGATAATAGGAAGCAAAGAATTATCCGAACATGCTGCTTATCTTGAACAATGCGGAGATGCGGGAAAAGAGGAGGAATTTTGGACAAAAGTGCCGGCGCTTTTGAATGAATATAAGGAAATTGCAGGTAAACTTGAAAATATTTTCACTAAGGAAAATGAAGAAAATGATGACGAGCTTAAAAATATATCCAAAGAAGAACTTGAGGATGCATATTCAGCAATAGAAGAATGTGCAAGCAGCCTGGATTTTGACAGTATTGAAGAAATTCTTGAAGAATTGTCAGGTTATAAACTTGGATCTCTTGATAAAGAGCGTATTAAAAAGATAAGGAAAGGCCTGGCGTCAGCAGACAGTGCAAGGATCATTAACGCAGTTAAAGAATGATCGATACATGAAGTTATTGTCAGTCAACTATCTGAGGGATAAAGATGTTTAGCCGTAATTGCAGAAGTTCTAAAAAACTGAATATATATATGATCATTATGGCTGGATGCGTTATTTTCATCGTATCAGTTTTTGTCATGCTGTGCACTGGACAAAGAACCAGATTTAATGACTATGGAGAAAATGAATACAGCTATTCTTTCTTTAATAAAGGCTGGAAGCAGGTACTTTTGGATGGAAGCAGAACTGATATTAAGGATCTGCCTGAAAGGCTGGAAACAGAAGATGGGAAGATCACAGTTGTAAATAACCTTCCCAGTGAAATAGAAGAAGGATCATGGATTTCAATAACAGGTTATATATCTATTGTAAAAATATATATAGGAGATGAACTAAGAGCTGACTATTCTCTTTGCCCCGGAACGAAAGGAATCGGATCAAGAACTAGTCCTTCTGCGCGTATTTTTGCCCAGCTTTACAAAGATGATCATGGCAAAGAGGTGAAGATAGAACTTGAATCAGATTCTCTTTTTAAAGGGTGGATAAGTGAGGTTTTACTGGGGTCGCAGGGCGGAATATGGTACTACTATGCATATAGTACGATCGGATCAACTATACTTACACTTGTACTAGGTGCAATAGCTGTTATTACTATACTTATTTCATCATATTATATGTTTAGTTCAGGTAAGCCTTCATCTGCCTTATATATTGCAATAGGTATATTATCTATATGCTTGTGGAGACTTGGATCGACACCTCTTAGTAATACCTTTTTGCAGTATGAAACTGCAGATCATAGAAGCTTATTTGAAGCTGCCTGCCAGATTTTGGTATTCGTACCGGTACCTTTTTTGATGTTTGCAAATGCCCTTCAGGCTGACAGGTATAAAAAATTTTATAAAGTGATCGAAGATATCTGCATAATATATGCTATAGCTGTTTCATATCTTCATTACAGCAAGATCGCCTTTTTTGCAGGAACTTTAAAATATACATTTGGTATAATCCTTTTTGCACTTTTAATAGTTCTTGTTATATCTATAATTGATATCTTAAATGGTGGTAAAACCAGGTACAGGACAGTCATAGTAGGACTTATTATTTTTATGATACTCATGATATTTGAACTTGTCAGGATGTTTTTTGATATAAGGGCTGTATCTTCGCTTGTATATGTGCTTGGCATGCTTATACTTTTGATATCCGTAGTCATAGAGGCGATTCTTGGTATCATTAAAATCCATAGTAAGAGGATTGCTGCTATCAAGGCAGGAGAAAAGAAGACTGAGTTTCTATCACTTATGTCGCATAGGATAAGGACTCCTGTTAATACAATATCCGGAATGGCTGAACTTATAGAAAGAGAAACCGAAAGTAATGATATCAGATCATATGCAAACAGTATCAAAAATGCTGTTCGTATGCTTATGTCTCTTATAAATGACATGCTTGATGTGGAAAAATCCAAAAATGATAAGATAGATCTGGAATACAGAGAATATAGTCTTGCCCCCCTTCTTGTGGACTGCGTAAGCCTTCTTGTAACCAGAGCAAGGCAGGACGGACTGGAATTTGTTAAAGATATAAGTCCTTTGCTTCCTTCAACTTTGTATGGTGACCCGGTAAGAATAATGCAGGTAATAACCAACATTCTTACTAATGCCATAAAATATACTAATTCAGGATCTGTAACTTTGATCGCTGACAGGAAAGATGCTGATGGTAAGTTCTGTCTGTGCATAACTGTTAAGGATACAGGAATTGGAATAAAGCCTGAAGATATTGGAGAAATATTTACAAGCTATAACAGGGCTGATGAAAAAGAAAATCGCCACATAGAAGGAACCGGCCTTGGACTTTCCATAACCAAAAAACTAATAGATGCAATGGAGGGCGAGATAAAAGTTGAGAGTGTATATGGAGAAGGATCAACATTTAATATAGTAATACCCCAGAAGATTATTAATAATGAGCCGATAGGAGACCTCGAAGAAGCAATCAGAAAGTATACTATTAAGAATGTTAATTACAAAGAGCTTTTCCAGGCGCCATATGCAAAGGTACTGGTGGTTGATGATAACAGAATGAATATAGAAGTTTTTGTCGGACTTTTGAAGAATACCAGGATACAGATAGACTGCGCAGATGGTGGAAACGAGGCGTATGAGAAGGCTCGCAATAATAAATATGATCTTATATTCATGGATCATATGATGCCGGAGCCTGATGGAATACAGACGCTTCATCTTCTTAAGAATGATTATATGGCTATGAGTTATGCTACACCTGTTATTGCTCTTACAGCAAATGCAACAACAGGTGCAGAAAAGATGTATCTTAAAGAAGGTTTTGTAGCTTATCTGTCTAAACCGGTTGATTCCGAAAAGCTCGAAAAACTACTGATCAAACTTCTTCCGGACGACAAAGTAATACTAAATCCATAATTTAGCCTTTGGCGTAGGCTGTCAGGTCGTGGATCCATTTACCGCGCATGACTATGATAAAGCCTATTACGGATTTTAGAAGATCCATGGACTGGACTGTAAGATACATATATACAAGTGGCATGCTGGTGTATCGTGATAGAACGTATGCTACAGGGAATGATACTATCCAGCAAAAGCAGCTGTCGAATAGGAAAGTGATAAAGGTCTTTCCTCCTGATCTTATGGTAAAATATGCTGAGTTTGTAAATGCATATAGTGGCATGCATATAGCGCTTACTCTCAGAAGGCCAAGGGCAATATCTTTGATCTGATCAGTGGTATTGTAAAGATCAGGGAATACAGGTGCCACTATAAAGAGCAGTAATCCTGAAATCGAACTGAGTATTACTGAAAAGGCAGTTAATCTGAACGCATAGAGCTTTGCTCCTTTGAGTCGTCCTGCACCAAGCTCCTGCCCAAGGAGAATAGATGTGGCACTTCCCATTGCTATGAAAACAATATTAAATACATTAGCAAGTGTATTGGAAATGTTAAGTGCTGCAACTGCATTCAGTCCTCTTACAGAGTAGCACTGAACAAGCATTGTTGTTCCTATAGACCAAAGGGCTTCGTTGGCAAGAAGAGGAGCGCCTTTAACTATAAACTTGTAAACAAGGTCTTTTGGTACGTAAAAACTGTTGTAACAGCCTTTGATATAAGGATTCTTGTCAGGATTGGAATGTGTCCAGGATACAACTATTATCATTTCCACAAATCGTGAGATAACAGTTGCAAGAGCAGCACCTGTAACACCTAAAGTAGGAGCACCAAACTTACCGTAAATAAGGATATAGTTACCGATAAGATTAACTATGACTGCTATAATTCCTGCAGTCATAGGAACAACAGTCTGACCTGATTCTCTCAAAGTTGAAGCATATACGTTGGTGATTGCCATAGGCAAAAGACCTGCGTACATAACAAGAAGATATGAAATCGCATAGCGCAGGGTCTCATCAAGATTACCTGTATCTGCACCTTCGTGAAGAAACATCCCTATAAGATAATATCTGAATACATATAATACAAATAAGCCAATGATAGTCAATGCAAAAGCAAGGATCATCTTGGCACGCATAGTATACTGCATTCCTTTAAGATCTTTCTTGCCCCAGAACTGAGCACTAAAGATTCCTATTCCGGCAAGTCCGCCGAAAATACACAGATAAAATACAAAAAGAAGCTGATTGACGATGGAAACACCTGACATGGCTTCGGTACTGAGCTGACCTACCATGAGGTTATCAAGCATACCAACAAGGTTGGTGATGCCGTTCTGTATCATGATCGGAACTGCAACGGCCAGTACATGGACGTAGAAAGAGCGTGGTGCGATCAGTGAATTAGTTCTGTCTTTTTTGATAAATACTGTTTTGTTCATAAAAACCCCTACATTTTGTTGATTTGGAAACTTAAGCAAAGACCATTATACGTTGTGGCCCTGATTATCTCAATACAAAAGAGAATAATATTTTGACTTATAAGAAAATGTTGACATTATAAGGAAATATGTTATTATATTTCTATCAGCAACGGCTCGTTGCAGATAGAAAATTTTTGAAAATTATCAGTCTGAATCAAGGAATGGCGGGCAATCCGATGCCAAAGACTTATAAGACAGGAGTAGGATATGAGATCCAAAAGTCCTGAACTTAAGGAGAAGATCAAAGACTTCATTATAAAATTTCATAAGGATAATATGAGAGATCCTTCTACTGCAGAAATTGGAAGAGGACTTTCGATAGATAAGAGTACTGCTTACAGATATCTGCTTGCCATGAACAAAGAAGGAATGCTTAATTACAGCGATGGACATATAAGTACAGAGTCCACCATGAAGATGGATGAGAATATGACATCGGCTCCTCTCATGCAAGACGGTATCACGTGTGGAGCTCCTGAGACTGAAAGCAGTGATATAGACAGCTATGTGCAGCTTCCTACAGCACTTTTTGGTAACGGAGAATTATTTATACTTCATGCAGTTGGGGATTCAATGGTAGATGCCGGCATTGATTCAGGCGATCTTCTTGTTATCAGAAAATCAGAAACAGCTAAGCAGGGAGATATAGTAGTAGCACTTAATGAAGATGGAGAGAATACTTTAAAGAGATTAAAATATGATGCCGGTTTAGAAAGACTGGTACTTCATCCGGAGAACGAACAAAGGGGATACGACGATATAATACCGGACAAGATCATAATTCAGGGCGTTCTTTCTTCAGTTATAAAGAGATTCTGATAAGTACTTATTGAACACTAATTGTAATTTAACAGATCATTGTTAGAACATTGATGCTTTCCAAAAGCTCTTTACAGGGCCGGGAGCTCTAAATGCAAAGGCATTTATCTCCAAAGAAAAGAGGGGTATTAGATTATGAGAAATGTATATGTATCCAGAAGAGTTTACCATCTTGTAATGCGTATAATCATGATACTTACAGTGACACTTCTTATCTTCACAATCCGTAACCTTTTTGTGGCATCTATAGGAATACATCATATCGATAATGGCATAGAAAGCTGCAGAGACAGCATTAATAACTATTATGCCAATCAGGGAATTCTTCTGGCGGGAGACATCGAGAAATAAAGTCTTGTGCTGTCCTTATAAAGTATAATCCACTGCGAATAAATGAAAAATGGTCGAAAAAGTATACACAAAAGCGTGCATGGTGTATACTTTTTTTAGATACTTTTTTGGGAAAAAATTTAATTCTTTTAATTATTTCTGCAAACTTTCATCTCATAAAATACCACAAAGCTATTGCTTTTGGGGAAATTTATGCCGATATATTTACGTAAGATGTGATACTATTCTGACGTTTTTATGAGGTGAAAAAGTGTTGTCCAAGCTTATAGGAAACCTGACATATAATGTCGATGTTGAAATTGCATTTTTGATTGT
>NZ_JAILQF010000490.1 GCF_024699075.1 Butyrivibrio sp. | reverse complement strand
AAAAACAGAAATTAAGATCATTAGCAAATTTTGAAGTCATGTGTTATGTCGAATTTTTGCTCGAATGCATTAAGCATGATATTCATAGTCATATTAGCTTTGCGATCTATATCATTATGTATGAGCTTGGCCTTCGGGCTAAGCTCTTTGTGCTTAGTCTGATAAGAGATAACTGCAATGTCTTCAGGATTTACATACTGACTTAATATAAGTGCAAGGTAAGCGCCATTAACAAGGATCTTTTTACCCTTAAGTTGTTTTAAATGCTCTTCACTGCATTCAGAGAAAATAAGTGCATGCCCCTGAGGGACTATTGAACAGATGTAGTCCTGGTATTTCTTGTTATCATAGGCATCAGTCAAAAGATAATAGTCTTGGCCAAGGTTTTGGCAGGCGTTAGAGCCTAATGTGTACATGTCAGTATATACCTGATAGAAGAGGAAATCGTTGACTATCATATCCATGCAGATGATAGGAACGAAGTACTTATCAGCCATACGCTTAAAGTCTTTCTCAGGGATATCAATTGCAATGATTCCATCAAGCATACGGTTAGGTGCACTGTCTGCATCATCACTATTAAAGGGGATAATGATAGTGCTGTAATTCATCCTGCTGAATCTCTCTACAAGCAGGTTTACAAGGTGCATGATCTCAAGATTTCTTGAAGGTGAATCTTCTCTTACATGGTATATTATTCCAATTAGGTTATTCTTGCCGGTAGCAAGACTCTTGGCTTCGTGACTTGGAACATAGTGAAGAAGGTTTGCCATCTGAAGGACTTTCTTTCTGGTTTCTTCGCTTATCTTCTGGCCTTCTTTATTATTCAAAACATATGAAACTGTAGCAACTGAAACGCCTGCTGCTATGGCTACATCTTTGGCTGTTGGCTTCTTGGCCATGGATCATAAACCCCCTGAAAATTTGGTTGCTTAATTTGTTAAGTGATAAAGGTAAGTTACTCGCCTAAATGCACGGAGTAGCTTAATGTAACGGAGCGACTCGTGTATAAATCGGAAGCACAAACATACAATGTTAACTTAACCGTTTAAACAAATCATACAAAGCATTTTGGAAAAAGTCAAACTTGCCCTTAAGATGAACTGTTAATACGTTTAAACAGTTTGACAGCTCATCAAATATGTGCTATGGTTTCACTTAAGCGGTTAAGTTAAACAATTAAGTAAAAATGGAGGATAGTTATGAATAAGAATTTAGTAAGGCTTGTTACAGGAATTTCATGTATAACACTTCTTTGTGCATCATTAGTTGGATGCTCAGGCGCTGCTACTGGTAGTGCAGCAGGTGAATCCAGCACGGCTTATGATGCTACTGACAATTCTCAGCAGATCACGGTAACCTTCATGGAGGGTGATACAGAGCTTGGAACTGCAAGTGCAAATGCAGGTGAAGTATTAAGCCCTGATTCATATAGCAGCTTTGAAGCTAAAGACGGCTCCGAGTTCCTTGGATGGTACGAAGCTCCTTCTTTTATCGAAGCATCAAAGAAAGACCTTACAACAGATACTTTTGAAGAAGATACAACTCTTTACGCAAGCTTTAGTGCAAGCGAAGTTACAGAAGATACAAGAAAATGGTACCTTGCAGGAACATCACAGACAGGACCTCTTAAGGATAATGCCTGGGCAGGAGATATTGGTCAGGAACTTATAGACAGTTTTGAACTTGTACCAACAGGTAATGCGGTTAATGAATTTGCGATCACTATAGACCTTTATGCCGGTGACCAGTTCCAGATAATTGCAGACTGGTCATGGGATACTCAGAAAGGTTATGGTCTTTTTACAGAGCTTGATGATACTCAGTTTGAAAGTGGCGGAAGTCTTGGAGGATCAGAAGAAAAGGCTAATGTAGATGTTCTTATGGATGGTAATTATACTATTACGCTTACTACAGATCCTGATAACAGCTCACTTGATACAGTTGTTGTCGTAAGAAATGGTGATGTGACCAATGAATAAGTACGCAGTACAGCATATCATGGATTCGTCCTACTGTTTTCCTACATCTGAGCACGACATAACAATAAGGCTTAGGACGGCCAAGGATGATATTGATCAGGTTTATATCATCTACGAGAGCAAGTATCATATACAGGATCACCAGAATAAAGCAGTGATGGAGAAGATTTTTTCGGGAAAAGAGTTTGATTATTACTCCATAAATCTCCACCTTGAAGATACAAGGCTTGCTTATATCTTCTATCTCTATGATGGCAAGGAGTACAAGTATTTCTCTGAAGATGGTCTTACTGATACCTATGATTACAGCACAGGATTTTACAATTTTTTCCAGTTCCCTTATATAAATAAGGCTGACATACTGCCTATGGTTGACTGGATGAAGACAGCAAGGTTCTATCAGATATTTGTTGACAGGTTCAATATTGGTGATAAAGACAAAGATATGAGCTATGTCAACTTGAAGTGGGGCGATAAACCAACTCCAAAGAGCTTTGCAGGTGGCGATATAAAGGGTATTACGAATAAGCTTTCCTATATTAAGAGTCTTGGAATTAACTCCATATATCTGACACCTGTTTTTAAGTCTATATCCAATCATAAATATGACATCAGTGATTATCTGGAGATCGATGAGGATTTTGGAAGCAAGAAGGATTTAAAAGAGCTTGTTGATAAGGCCCATGAAGAAGGAATGCATATAGTGCTTGATGCTGTATTTAATCATTGCAGCGACGAAACCGCGCAGTTCCAGGATGTTCTTAATAAGGGCAAAGAGTCAAGGTATTATGATTGGTTCATAATAGACGGTGATAAGCCTGACAAGGACAAGGTAAACTATGAAACCTTTGCTTCCTGCAACTACATGCCAAAACTTGATACTTCAAATCCAAAAGTAAGGGACTTCCTTACAGGCATAGCTGTTCACTATATCAAGGAATATCATATTGATGGCTGGAGACTTGATGTATCGGATGAAGTGAGTCACGATTTCTGGAGAGAGTTTAGAAGGGCTGTCAAAAAAGCTGATGAGAATGCAGTTATCATTGGTGAAAACTGGCATGATGCGTCTGTTTATCTAAAAGGAGATCAGTACGACAGCATCATGAACTATGCTTTTACTAAGGCGGCGCTTGATTTTTTCAGTACAGATAAGCTTGATGCAAAAGGTATGGCAGAGAGGCTTAATGACCTTCTTGCAAGAAATTCTGATACTGTAAATCACATGATGCTTAACCTTCTTGATAGTCACGACACTCATAGATTTTATAGTGAAGTATCTGAAGATGACAGGAAGTTTAAAGCAGCCCTTTGTCTTTTGTATCTCTATCCCGGAGTTCCATGTATCTTCTATGGAACAGAGATAAAGATTAAAGGCGGTTATGATCCAGACTGCCGCAAATGCATGGACTGGGATAAGGCTGATAAGATCAAGGACACAGATATATACAGGCTTCTTATATCACTTGCAGATTTAAGGCAAAACTATGATTTTAGTAATGTCTATCCTGTAATAACCACTGATGAAAGTGGGGATATGCTGGAGCTTAGGTATATAATTGGTGATACTGGGATAAATCTGTATATCAATAATGCTGATAAAGATACAGTGGTGACAGAAAGAGGCAGCAGCGCAGAATATAAGATTGAAGCGTATGAAGCCTTGGTCATAGTTAATAACAAGGTTTTGTTATCTACGCTTAAATGATTTTTGACTGTTATCTGATTATGATCGTAAGGCTTATATCAGATATTGTCTTGCAAGATGTTTGAGAATGATAAATAGAGGAGATAGGTATGGGTAGACAATTAAAAAAAGCATGTTCTTTAGTACTTGCAGCTACGATGATGCTTATAGGATGTGGTCAGTCATCCGGTGAAGAAAAAAGTAGTGCAGATACCACAGCTTTAAATCCTTCAGGAGAGAAAATAACTCTAAGGATTCTTGAAAATGATACAGCTAAGTCTCAGGGATATCTTGATGAACTTTTAAATGCTTTCAACGAAGCATATAAGGATCAGGGAATTGAAGCTGTCGATGCCAATATGGAAGAGTATTCTGATCTTGCAGAGAACGGCCCTTATGGATACGGACCTGACGTTTTGTATCAGGCCAATGATCAGATCATGACCTATGCAGAAGATAAGCATATCATGGCACTTAGCCTTGAAGATTTTGAATGCTATGATAAGATCCCCCAGGAAGCCTTTGATGCATTTAAGATAAATGTAGATGGTAAAGACTATTACTGCGGAGTTCCTGTAAATGTTCAGGAGCCGATGCTTTTCTATCGCAAGGATATGATGCCAGAAGACTGGGAGACTAACTGGGATACTGATGGTGATAAAGTGGCAGACTTTTTTGAAAGCTGGAATAGTCTTTATGCCTTTTCCAAAACGTTAAGAGATAGCGATACAAGTGCCAATAAAGATTCACAGTATGGTCTTATGGCTCCGCTTAACGATCTGTATATGATGGCTGAATTTTCTTTTTCCTATGGAGGATATGTGTTCGGCCAGGATGATCAGGGCAATTATAACTCAGAAGATATAGGCTTTAATCAGGGTGACTCAGCAACAGGTCTTCTTGCCATGAAGGAATTTGCAAAGCTTATGAGTCAGGAATGTATTGATGATTCTGTTAAGACAAGCAGATATTCTAAGGTTGCAGATGGCACATTTTTCTGTTCTATATCTACACCTGATACATATACTCTTTTCTATGAAAAGCTTGTAGCAGTTTATGAGCAGGAGGGTCTTAGCGAAGATGATGCCAAGGCAAAGGCAACTGAGAATCTGATGATGACACAGCTTCCGTCAAAGATGCCTGCAAACGGCGATATAACAGCTGATCCAAATACAATGTCTGATAGCGATTATGTTACGACCAAGGTTATGGGCGGAGTAAATGGTTATGCGATAAGTGCCTATACCGAGCACAAAGACGCCTGCATTGCCTTTATAAACTTCGCAACAGGATATGAGATGATCACAAAGAGAGCAGAAATGCTTGGAATAGCACCAACAAGATCTGATGTTGCAGAAGAGATCGGCGGCGTTACAGATACAATTTTTACAAGTCTTAAAGAAGGTAACATCTATCTTATGCCATCAATAAAGGCAGTTGACCAGATCTGGGATCCAATGCAGACACTCCTGTCTGACGTAGCCAAGGATGCTTTCAGACAAGCAGATGGCGAAGAAGAGAAGTATACAGACAAGGATAGCATGCAGACGGCACTCGATAATTCTGTTCAGAGCATTTATGATGCGATTTATACTCTTGCTCAGTAAGAAAAGTAGGACTGTGGAATGAAAAAAAGTAATAATGTACCTGTTTTGTGCTCATGTATTGTCATGGGCACAGGACAGCTTATGTATAAACAGTGGATCAAGGGAATTATATATCTGGCAGTTTTTATATTGTTTTTGTATTTTATTATTACAACTGGTATTGAAGATATTATTGGATTTTTTACCCTGGGAACAGTAGAGGGAGATGCATGGCTTGGCATCGAAGGCGATGATTCAATTATGATGATGCTTAGAGGTATCCTTGCATTTATTGTAATTGCCTTGTTTGGACTTATACACTATAGCAATATCAAAGATATACTTTATATAAGAAAAAGTATTGAAGGTGGTAAAGAGATTCCTTCTTTTGTAAAGTCTATAGCTCTTTTTACAGATAAGAAGTTTTATATTGTAGCCCTTGCTATTCCTGTTGTTGGTGTGCTCATATTTAATGTTCTTCCTATCATATTCATGACACTAATTGCCTTCACCAACTACGGCGGAGATATTGTACCTCCAAAGCTTGTGGACTGGATAGGTTTTGATAATTTCAAAAAAATATTTGTGTTGTCAGATCTTAAGGGAACCTTTGTAAAAATACTTGGATGGAATATTATCTGGGCAGTTGCGTCAACCTTCATCAATTATTTTGGTGGGCTGTTTCTGGCACTTCTTCTTAATAAAGAATGCGTTAAAGGCAAGACATTCTGGAGAGCATTCCCTATCCTTGCATATGCAGTTCCGGGATTTATAACGCTTCTTGGCTTTAAGTTCATGTTCTCTTATGGCGGACCTATTAACTATCTGATCACAAGAACGGGGGCAAGTGCCATAGGATTTCTTGATATAGACGCGGGCTGGAGAGCCAGGATCATAGGCCTTTTGGTCAATGCATGGATATCAATTCCAACTTCCATGCTTCTTGCAACAGGTATGCTGTCCAATATGAACAAGGAATTGTATGAAGCTGCCAGCATAGATGGAGCAACAAAGTGGGTACAGTTTATAAAGCTTACTCTTCCTTTTGTAGTATTTTCAACAACACCTACACTTATCACAAGCTTTGTAGGTAATTTCAATAACTTTGGCGTATTCTATTTCCTTAGAGGCGGATTATATCTGGATGGATATTTCCTTGCAAGTGATACGGATCTTCTTATCAACTGGCTTTATAATCTTTCAATTGACAATAACTATTATGGAATAGGTGCTGCGATAAGCCTTATCATCTTCCTGATCACATCTGTCCTTTCACTTGGAACTTATGTGAATAGTTCTGCATTTAAGAAGGAGGACACTTACAGATGATCAATATGAAAAAAAGGATAAGACCAAAGAACGTGCTCGACGTATGTATAACATACCTGATACTTATAATAGTAGCTTTTATATTCTTTTTCCCGATTTTATGGCTGGTGCTTGCTTCGTTTTCAAAGACGGGCTCTATATATGACTTCAAAGGCTTTTTTCCTTCAGCATACAGCCTTGATACGTTCATAAAATTGTTCACGGACACGTCCATGTATGACTATCCGTCATGGCTTTTGAACAGCCTTTTTGTAGCTGTGTTCTCATGCTTTTTTAGTACGGTTCTTGTAATACTGACAGCTTATGTCATGAGCAGATTCAGATTCAGGATGAGAAAGCCTATTATGAAGACAACACTTGTACTTAGCATGTTCCCAAGCTTTATGGGAATGACAGCTGTATATCTTATAATGGTCAATTTCAATCTGATCAATAATCTGTGGAGTCTGGTGCTGATCTATTCTGCAGGCGCACCTATGGGTTATCTTGTTCAAAAAGGATATTTTGATACTATAAGTAATTCCATATATGAAGCGGCCAAGATTGACGGAGCTACGAATCCTGTCATTTTCTTTAGGGTGACACTTCCTTTATCAAAGCCTATTTTGGTATATACTGCTCTTACCTCTTTTGCCTGGCCATGGAGTGATTTCATACTTCCAAATATGCTGCTTAAAAACAGGGATCTTTGGACAGTAGCAGTTGGACTTACACATATAGGAGAGACAGAATTTTCAAGATTTGCAGCAGGTGCTATTTTCATAGCAGTGCCAATCGTTACA